>DATBKN010000390.1:0-2459 GCA_036555845.1 Gemmatimonadaceae bacterium
GCGACCGCTCTTCGGGACGTTCACCGGCGCGCTGGCCGGTCGAGTGACGGTTCCAGTGCTGCGCGTCGATCATGACACTGTCCGTTTGCAGGCCGGGCTCGGCGTCGGCCTCGCGCCGGGTACCGAGCTGCGGCTCGCCGACACGCTGCGCGACAAGTCTGGCCGCGCTGTGACAGGTGCGTCAGTACGTCTCAGGGTCACAGTGGTGAGCGGACTCGGAGCGAGCGACGCCGTGGCGAGCGCAGGGTCAGTGAAACACCTCGAAGCCGGCACGCTGTTCGTCGTCGATCGCTGGACGCTGGCAAACGGCGCGGGGCTGCGCGTCTTTATTCCACCTGGCCGTGAAGCGTCCGCTCTCACGCGCGACATCGCGGCACTGGCTCCCTTGCGCGAGAGCGGCGTCGCCGAGTGGGTCGATGATCCGACAGCGATACCTAACGACGGACGGCCGCTGCATACGATCCGTTACGAGACTGGCGGATGGCGCGTCGTCGGCCCGTCGGGCGCCGTGCGGCTCGCCTCGACGACTGCCGCCGAGGTCGAGCGAGCGATAGCATCGGCTGAAAACGCCGCGATGACGTCGCTCGATGGACAGCGCGTCGCCTTGCGCGCCGCGGGCGCCCAACCTGACAGCGTGCTGCCGGCGGCGCGTGCCAAAGCGCGCGTCACCGTGCTCCTGCCGCCAACGGTCGGCCTTCGCAGTAAGATCCGGCTCGGCAAAGGAGCGCCTAACGACGTCGTGGATGTCGTCGACAACCCCAGCGCGGCGGACTTTTTTCTCGTGGGCCGGTCCGACGACAGCGGAACGAGCTACGCATGGGTGCGGCCTAACGCGACGCAAGAGTCGCAGCGATTGTCGAGCATTCCGGCGCGTACGCTGTGGGTTGGCGCGACCGCGCCCGATGTCGCGGGCGATTCGCTCAACGACCTCGCGACGCGTCTCGCGCGCCTGCACGCCTGGTTGTCATTGGCACAGCCACCGGATACCAACGCCACACCTTTCCCATACCGTCTCGCGCTGCGAAACAGGGCGACCGGGGCTTTGCGCGACTCGGGAGAGACGCACGAGGGAGAGAGTTATGATCTGGTGCTGCGACGCGACTCCAGCGTCTCTGCCGGCAAGATCGAACCGCGCTGGGTGTACGTGCTCGCCATCGATAGCTACGGCCGAGGCATTCCGCTTTTTCCATCGGCGGGACTCGGCGGCAATCAACTGCCGATGGATTCTGCCGGCGTTAGGATCGCGCCGCTGGAGTTCACGCTTCCTCGTCGCGCGCCGATCCGCATCGTGCCACCGTACGGCGTGGACACGTTCATTCTCCTAACGACATCTGAACCGATCGACCCCGAGGTGCTGCGCTTCGACGGCGTGCGCGGCGCCAGCGAGGGCGGGTCCGGTGCGCTTTCGCAGTTGCTATCGCGCGTCGGACGAAAACGAGGCGTAGGCGATGATGCCTCGACCGCTCAGTGGTCCGTTCAGCACCTCGCACTTCGCAGCGGACCGGCCAAGCCAACGAACCCGTGAGCAACCAGAAGATGTTTTTGCGCCCGCTTCAACTCGTCATCCTGAGCGTCACTCTGGTCGGGCCGCTGTGGGCCCAGAACCGGGTCTCGACGAAGCCTAACGCGGCCGCGGCGCCGGTCACGCGCCTTTCCGAGAGTGAACGCCGCGATTTCGGCCGCCGAGCGATGGCGCGAGATCTCGCGGCGCACGGACGCGTGAATGATCCGGTGGCACGCCGTGACGTAGCAACGGTGCTCGATCGCCTGGTACGAGCGACGGGCTACCCCGATCTCGACGTCGTGTGGGAGATCGTCGCTGACACAAACGTGAACGCCGGCACATACCCGGGCGTCGTTATGGTCATCAATTCGGGTCTCCTCACCAAGCTCGGCGAGTTCGCCGCATCGGGACAAGGCGACTCGGCGACAGTCCGTGCGCGCTACGTTGCGTACCTCGCGGCTGTGCTTGGGCATGAGCTCGCACACGCCACACTCGGACATCCGGATTCGTCTCTCGACGCCGCGGTGCGCACGATGCCAAGACGCGCGCTCAACAGCTCGGCTGCCGCTATTGAAACGCGATTACGCGAGCTGCTCGCGGACAGCAGCTTCATGTCGAAGCAGCGCCGTTCCCGCGGCAACGAAATCGCGGCCGATCAGATCGGCGCGCTGTATCTGCTTCGCGCGGGGTGGGAGATCCAGGACGCGATGAGTCTCATGCGGCTCATGGATGCGTGGGAGCGATCCATGGCTGGCGGCTCGTTAGGCTCGCTGTCGTGGGTCACCGATCACCCGCGCTCATCAGCGCGCGAAGCCTGGCTCGAGGCATACCGCGCCAAACTCAAGCTGCACCAGGCGGAGTTCGATGACGCGCTCACGCTTGTAAGGAATGACGTCATGCTCGACAGCGCGGTCGCGATGCTGGATCGCGTGCTTGTCGATTTCCCGGGACTCGT
>DATBKN010000391.1:0-3621 GCA_036555845.1 Gemmatimonadaceae bacterium
GTATAACCGAAATTCCCGGCGTCCTCGAACCAGTTGCCGCCGAAGTCGATCAAGCGGATCGAACGGTCGCGAAAGAAACGCCCGAACCCGACGCGAATAAGGGCCGCCTTGAGCAGCCGTCGGATGAAGAGCCGCGGACCGACGAGCACCGGCGTCTGGTCCGGTTCGATGAGCACGATTGCACGCCGGGCGACGCGCAGCATTTCATAGACCGCCAGCATCGGCCGTGGCATGTGGTGATAGGCTTCTTTGCACAGCGCAAAGTCGAACGACCCATCGGCGAACGACAACTGTTCGGCATTCTCCTTGCGGTACTTGTGTATGAATCCTTCCGCATATGCCTTGCGCAGCAGTCCATCGCCAATGTCGGTTGCCATGACATCAGCTCCGTGCTGTTCAAGATAGTGGGCGTCGGTTCCATATCGTCCGTCGCCGACGGTGACCCAAGAGGCACTGGCGAACGTCCTGAGTAGCGGATCGAGCAATTGACGCATGCGCAAGTGGCGCCAGGAATCCACCGTGTCGTCCCGCGCCCACGCGGCGGCGAGTTGCTGATTCTGTTCTTTGTCCCACACGTGCTCGTGCGAGTGATAGCTCAGAGTCTGGAAGTCAGCGAGAGTCGCTTCAGCGTCGAGTGTTGTCGTCAACACGGTGTCCATGGTTTACCTGTCTTTTTTTCACTCGTTCGGCGGGGCGAATCGTCCAAGTCGCGACGATGGCACGCGGCCGTCCGAATGGCCATGCTCGAGGACGTCCGGCCGGACCTGACCAACAACGGCGTTACGCTCGAGCACCACGATGGAGCGCGCTTCGTCCGAGAGACTTGGGTCACGTCTCCACTCGCGTAGGGCCGTGCGGAAACTCGCCAGCGCGTTTCGCTCCCGCTCATCGATACGCGGCTCCTCCAGGCGATCCTCCACCGCTAACGCGAGGTCCGCCAGTCCACGTCCGGATTCGAGAGCAAGCAACGCCGTGTCGGAGCCGAACGGGACCAGCTCACATCCAGGCAAGTGCGTGACCGTGGTCGCATCGACGGTAATCAGGAAGCGTCGCGGCGCGACTGGCACGAGGCTCACCGTCTGCGATGGCGACTGTGGCGCAGATTTTTGTATCGACTCGTAAACGAGGTCGACCACGGCCTTGGCGAGGTCGAGGTGACGAGCGCGCAAGATCGCGATCACGTCCTCGGGCAGAGTCATCGCCACTAACCGTGAAGGCTGACCGAATTTGGGAGGCCGACCGCGTTTTCGCATTGGCGCAAGAGTTTACATTTATCCATGGAAATTCGCAGCCGATGCACGGCTCGCTTGTCGACGGACCAGAGCTCGCCAATTGCCGGAGCCTGAGAAAGGCGTCAGTATCTATCGCTAAATGACGTGGCTACGCGAGTTAGCCTGGGTCTATTGAGGCGGTTCGACGTACGCGGTGACGAGATGGGTGCAGTCAGAATTGCGACAAAAAAATTCGCACCAAGGTGGTTGTCAATCAGAAGAACTGAATAAAAGTGCCTGGCGGCTACTCGCTTCGCAGCGCGATCAGGGGATCAATCTTGGTCGCTCTCCGCGCCGGAACGAACGCCGCAACCTCCGCGACCAGCAGCAGCGTGATTGACAGCACGATGTAGACCGGCGACTCCGCGGGATCTACTTCAAACAGCGCCCGCTGCATCAGCCGCGACACAACTAGCGCACCCACGATACCGAACGCGATCCCCACCAGCGTGAGACGACGGCCGTGGCCGAGCACCATCCGCATCACCGAACCCGGTGATGCTCCCAGCGCCAGGCGCAGGCCGATTTCGCTCGTGCGGAACGCTACCAGGTGCGCCATCACACTGTAGACGCCAAGGCTCGCGAGCACGAGCGCGAGCGCAGCGAACGCCGAGAGCAGTATCAGTGCCAGTTTTCGATTCGTTACCGTCTGCGCGATGCGCGTCGTCAACGCGTCTGGCTGCAGCAGCGGCAGAGCAGGATCAAACGTGCGCAGCGCTTCGCGCACCAGCGTCGCAACGGCAGCGGGTGGCAGATGGCTGCGCACCAGCACGTTGGTGGGCGACTCCGGCCGCTGCAGCACTGGCAGGAAGTATTCCGGCTCCGGGGGCGTGTTCAGGTCCTCACCGCGGATATCAGCGACCACGCCAACGACTTGCGCCGGCCGCTGCACCATCCCGGTGACCAGCGTGCGGCCGATCGGATTCTCACCGGGAAAATGAGTGCGCGCGAACGTGTCGTTGATGATGACGACCTGCGGGACGCGCGTGTTGTCGCGCTCATCGAAATCACGGCCGGCACGCAGCGGAATCCCAAGCGTGCTGAAGTAGCGCGGCGACACGAGATGCCGGGTCGCGGTGGCACGTTCGCTCAGCGGCGGAAGCGGTCGGCCGGCAACCGCCACCACCGTCGGCGTCTGGCCGCCGGTCAGCGGCACGCGTTCGCTGAGCGCAGCCGACGATACGCCGGGCAGCGTCGCGAGGCGTTGATAGAACTGCTCGTAGAACTCGATCCGCTTGTCGGGTGAGTAAAGCCGTGGCAACACGATCTGAGCGGTGAACACGCCGTCCGGCGCGAAACCGGGGTCGACGCGCTGCAGCCGCGCGAAGCTGGTCAGCAGCAACCCGGCAGCGATCAGCAGCACCAGCGACAGCGAGACCTCAACGATGAGCAAGCCGGCACGAAGATGACGGCCCGAACCGAAGGAGCCGCGGCCCGCGTCTTTCAGCGCTTCGAGGACATTGACGCCCGAGACCTGCAGCGCGGGTAACAGACCAATCAACAGACCGGCCACCAGCGTCGTGGCCAGGGTGAAGCCGAAAGCACGCGGATCGATGCTGATTTCAGCGGCGCGTGGAATCAGGTTCGCGCCGAAGGCGACCACCGCGCGCAGCGCCCCCTCGGCGAGCAGCAGTCCGGACGCGCCGCCAAGCACCGCGAGCAGCATGCTCTCCGAGACGAGCTGACGCACCACTGCTCCACGGCTCGCGCCGAGCGCAAACCGCGCCGCGATCTCGCGTCGTCTTCCGGCAAAGCGGGCGAGCAGCAGGTTGGCGATGTTGGCGCACGCGATCAGCAGCACGCACGCCACCACGCCAAAGAGCAGCAGATAACTCTCCCGCTGCGCGCCGACCGCATCGTCCAGGAGCGGCATCAGCTCGATCGTCGACGGTGCGTCGAGATTCCCCGAGTGCGCCGCCCGGTAGCCCGCCGCGATCACGTTCATCGCCTCGCGTGCGTGGGTGAGCGAGACACCGGGTTTGAGCCGCGCGATCGCCTGGAAGTAGTAACCGCCGCCCTGCAGCGCCTGGAGATAGGCCACTTCGGTGGGACGCGGCACCCAGACCTGCAGGTGATTGAGCGGAAACGCCGTTGCCGCTTGGGGCAGCACGCCGATGATCGCGTACGGTGCGTCATCGAGAACCAGCGTCTGGCCGAGCACCGACGGATCGCGGTTGAAGCGCTGCTGCCACATCTGCTGGCTGATCAGCACCACGCGTGGGCCGCCGGGGCGATCCTCATCCGACGAGAAGTTGCGGCCGATGACCGGCCGCAGTCCGAGCGTCGGCAACAGCGCGGCCGAGGCGTGCAGGCCAATGACCTGTTCGGGATCGCCGCGCCCCGTCAGCGT
>DATBKN010000392.1:0-7931 GCA_036555845.1 Gemmatimonadaceae bacterium
TAAATCGCCGCGGCGGCAGCCGACTTGAGGATCTCGATGCTGGCGATGTCATCGGGGTTGATGTCGGCAGCACGGTTAGGCGAATCGGTGCTTCCTACGTTGGCGCCAGTCGCGAACGTGTTGTTGTAGATCGGGGTGCCGTCGACGACGAAGAGCGGCTGACCGGTGCCCTGGATGGTGTTGAGCCCGCGAATGCGAATGGACGATGACGCGCCCGGCGATCCGGATTGCGACGTGACAGTAACGCCGGGCGCCTTCGCGGCGAGCGCGCTGACGATGTTCGTCTCGTTCGATCGCAGCAGCATTGACGAGTCGACCGACGTGCGCACAGTTCCGATGCGCTCCGCTGTGGTCGTCGTGCCGGCGCCTGTGATCACAACCTCTCCGAGCTGCAGCGGATTGGCCGTGAGTGTGAAGTTGTGTGTGATGTTCTGACCGGCAACGAGCCTCACCGTCGTTGTTTCCGGACGGAAGCCGAGCCGCCGCGCCTCGAGCAGCGCCGTCTGACCGCTCACGCGCGCGCCTGGCACCGTGAACTCATAGCGGCCGTCTTCTCGACTCATCGCGCCGAGTGCCATTCCGCGAACGGCAACGGACGCGCCCTGGAGCGGCTGGCCGACGTCGGACATGACGCGACCCGAGATTGAGATCGCTTGTTGCGCGTGCAGCAGCATGGGTGCCTGCACGAGCACTACGCCCAAGAGCGTATGACGAAACCTATATCGCATTGTGTATCCCCCGTTAGGTACAAGTCTCTGAGTGGCGCGCACGCCGAGGGCATGCTGTTGACGTTAGGCGCGCACTACCTCAGTTGGGGGGATGGCAGCAGATGTCCTAACGACCTCGCGATTCGCTCAGTGGGCACGCGACACTCGTTGCGCTAACGATTGACCACCGACACAGCTTGAATCAAGCGAGCTTTGGCGTAGTGTGTGCCGGGCTGAACGCTGTGGGCGGTCACTCGTTAGGTGCCGCTCGCGTACACGGCAGAGCGCGTCACAACGTCGTGGTTACACGACGCGTGTCAGCGTGGTTCTACGTTGTTTGTACGTTTTCGCGTAACAGCTCGCGCGCGAGCCTTTCGTCCTGCTGCAGTTGCGCGCGCAGCGCCTCCGGTGAAGCAAAGCGCATCGTGTCGCGCATGCGGCTCACGAAGTCGATACGAACCGGTGCGTCGTACAAGTCGAGCGTGACGTCGAACAAGTGCGCCTCGAGCAACGGACGTTCGTCGCCGAACGTCGGCCGCCCGCCGAGGTTCAGCATTCCGCCGAACGGACCATGCGGCGTCTGCACGTGCACGGCGTAGACGCCAAACGGCGGAAGTAGTTTGCGATGCGACGGGAGCGGCACGTTGATCGTGCGAAATCCCAGCGCCGCGCCGCGCTGCTCACCTTGAATGACGCGCCCGCTAACGGAATAGAAGCGGCCGAGCGCGAGCCGCGCGCGCTGGAGGTCGCCGCCGGCAATCGCGCGTCTGATCGCGGTGGACGACACTGGTGGTCCATCGCCGATGCCAATCGGCGGACGCACGTCTACCTCGAATCCGATTTCCTTCGCGAGCATTTGCATCGTCGCCGCGTTGCCGGATCGATTGCGGCCGAACCCGTGGTCGTGGCCCATCATCAGGTACTGCATGCGGAAGCGGCCGCAGAGCACGTCGCGCACGAACTCTTCCGCCTCCAGGTTGGCGAGCGCACGCGTGAACGGAACGACGGCGAAGTAGTCGATGCCGCTCTCCGCAATCACTTCGAGCTTTTCGTCGCCGACGGTGAGTAAGAGCGGCGCGGCCGTCGGATTCACGATCTCGAGCGGATGCGGCTCGAAGGTGATGAGCAACGACTTGAGGTCGCGATCTTTCGCGGCGGATGCCAGCGCTGACAAGATGAACTGGTGTCCGCGGTGCACACCGTCGAAGGTTCCAACCGTGACGGCCGTATTCGTCACGTCCGGGGGTAGCGCGCTGTCCGAGGCGTTAGGCACGTGGTGCGAGATTCGAGGGATCGAAAAGGACCACGCGCGGAAGCCAATGATCACCCGAGCGCTCGGCGATGGCGAGCAGCTCGCCGTCCTTCACGATCGCCGCGTGCGCGCCCGCGACGGTTGCAGTAGTCGCGCGGCCATGCGCGATGCCTAACGCGCCGGCCTCGTCCACTTCCTGGGTCGGCAGCCCCGCCACCGCAATTCGCGCTGGACGAACGTGCGCTGCCGTCGCGCCGTCCGGTGGTACGGCATCGTCCACCGAGAATGCGCCGCAGCGCACGCGCCGCAGCTCGGCGCAATGCGCCGCGGACGCGGTCAGGCGGCCAAGGTCGCGCGCCAGCGCACGAATGTAGGTGCCTCTATAGCATCGCACGCGCGCACGCAGCGTGTCAGCTGTCTGACCCAGCACCTCCCAGCGATCGACGCGGACGCGCACTGGGCGCAGCTCAGCCGGAGTGCCGCGTCGCGCCAGGGCGTATGCGCGGCGTCCGTCGACATGCTTGGCTGAAAATGCGGGCGGCACTTGATCCAGATCGCCAGTCAGGGCGGCGATCGCGTCGCGCACCGCCGCGGCGTCAGGCAGAGCCGCTGTACGCACTGGTTCGCCCGTGACGTCGTCGGTGTCGGTTTCCACGCCGAAGCGGACCAGCGTCTCGTATTCCTTTGGCTCGTCCTCGACAAACGACGCCAGGCGCGTCGCTCGGCCGACGAGAACGAGAAGCAGACCGGTTGCGAAGGGGTCCAGCGTTCCTGTGTGCCCCGCGCGATCGACGCCTAACGCTTCGCGCACGCGAACGACAGCGTGCTGCGACGTTACGCCCGCAGGTTTGTCGACGAGGACGATCCCGCTATTCGTGCTCGTCACGCTTCGCCGCGGACGCGTCGCTCTCACGCGCCTGCGCGAGCAGCGAATCGATGCGCGCCGCCCGTGCGATGCTATCGTCGACGCGAAACTCAACCTCGGGCGTCACGCGGAGTCGCAGCGATTTCCCTATGCGCGAGCGCAGATGCGACGCCAGGTTGTCGAGCCCCTCCACCGTTGACGCCCGGTCGGCCTCGTCACCCATCAAACTCACGAACACGCGGGCCTGGCGCAGGTCGCGCGTGACTTCGACGCCTGTCACAGTAACGAATGCGCGGATGCGTGGGTCCTTGGCGCCTTCCGCCAGGAACGTTGCGACCTCGCTGCGAATGGATTCAGCGACGCGATCAGCGCGGCGAGCGTCGGCCATGAGGGTTGCGGAGCAGCGTGGCGTTAGGCACCACGCTTGCCGTCTCCCGCCAGCGTGCGGGCGACTTCTTCCCGCCTGTAGCACTCGATCACGTCAGCGACCTTGATGTCGTTGAAGTTCTCGATGCCGATGCCGCACTCGTAGCCTTCCTTCACTTCCTTCACGTCGTCCTTGAAGCGGCGCAGAGAGAGGAAGTTGCCGTCGTATACTTCGACGCCGTCGCGGATCACGCGAACCTTGCCCGTGCGGGACATGATACCGCTGCGCACGTGACAGCCAGCGATCGTGCCGACGCGAGAGATCTTGAATATCTCGCGCACTTCGGCTTCGCCCAGGATGACTTCCTTCTCTTCCGGACGCAGCATCCCTTCGAGCGCCGCCTTGACGTCATTCACGGCGTCGTAGATGACGCGATACAACTTGATGTCCACGCCTTCGCGTTCAGCGGCGGCGCGGGCGTTGTTATCGGGCCTAACGTGAAACCCGACGATGATTGCGCCGGCCGTGCGGGCGAGCAGGATATCGCTCTCCGTGATGGCGCCGACCCCTCGGTGCACGACTTCCACAGCGACTTCGGCATTTGACAGCTGCTGCAGCGCGTCCGCGAGCGCTTCCGACGGGCCGCCCTGGTCCGCTTTGATCAGCATGCGCAGCGTGCGCTTCTCTCCAGCTTCCGTCTGCGCCATAAAGTCTTCGAGCGTGACGCCAGCCTTGGACGTGCGCCGGCTGCGCGCTTCGCGCTCGAGACGCTCGCGTCGCTGTGCGATGTCGCGGGCCTGCAGCGAGTCCTCGACGACGAGGAATTGATCGCCTGCCATCGGAACGCCTTGGAGACCGAGCACTTGAACCGGAATCGCGGGTCCCGCGGCCTTCACCTGACGGCCTCGCTCGTCGAGCAGCGCGCGAACGCGTCCGGAGTAGATGCCGGAGATGAAATCATCACCGACGCGCAGCGTGCCGTTCTGCACGAGAATCGTCGCCACCGGCCCCTTGCCGGGATCCAGCTGCGCTTCGATGACAGCACCGACCGCGTGGCGATTGGGGTTCGCCTTGAGATCGAGCAGTTCGGACTGCAGCAAGATCTGATCGAGGAGTTCAGAGACGTTGGTTCCTTTCTTCGCCGAGATAGCTGTCGAAAGCGTCTGACCGCCGAACTGCTCCAGCACGACGCCGTGCTGCAGCAAGTCTTGCGAGACCTTGTTCGGATTCGCGTCAGGCAGATCGATCTTGTTTATCGCGACGATGAGCGGGACGCCCGCGTTCTTCGCGTGCGAAATGGCCTCGATGGTCTGCGGCATCACTGAATCGTTGGCGGCGACAACGAGGACGACGATGTCGGTAACTTGAGCGCCGCGAGCCCGCATGGCGGTAAAGGCCTGGTGACCCGGCGTGTCGAGAAACGTTATGCGTTTGCCGTTAGGCAGCTCCACGTGGTACGCCCCGATGTGCTGCGTGATCCCGCCCGACTCGCCGGCGACAACGTTTGCCTTGCGGATGTAATCGAGCAGTGACGTCTTGCCATGGTCGACGTGACCCATGATCGTGACGACGGGCGGCCGCGACTCGAGCTCCTCGGCAGTGTCGACGACTTGCTGCTCGGCGACGTCGGCCGCGTATTCTTCCTCACGAACTGCCTGGAAGCCGAACTCCCCGGCGATCAACTCGATCTGATCGAAGTCGAGCCGCTGGTTGATGGTGACCATCAAGCCCAGGTTCTTGAAGGCGAAGCCGACGATCTGGGTCGCGGGAACCTTGAGAATTTCCGCGAGCTCGCTGACGGTGATGAATTCGTTGACGCGAACTGTTTTGCGCTCGCGCTCGACTTCTGCCTGACGAGCAGCTTCCAAATCTTCGCGCGACTCCTCGGGACGTCGCACACCCTTCTTCGCCGGCACGGCGCCGCGCATCTGTGACATCGTGCGGAAGACCGTCTGCTGCACTTCGTCCATGTCGACGGCGCCGCGCTTTCCTTTCTTCTTGCGCCCCTGTTGCTGAGTTGAGGGCGGTGGGCCTCCCCCGCGCTTGTCACGCGATGGAAGACCAACGCTTCCTTGCGGCGTCGCCGAAGCGACAGGACGCGGCGGGACAAAGGGCGAGCTGCCAGGGACCGGACGCGGACGCGCAGGCCCCGGCGCGATCGGACGCGGTCGCGGACGCTCCTGCTGTGGCGTCTGCGCCGTCATCGGTGGCTGCGTGCGCTGCGGCGGCGCTGCCGGCCTCGCTGCTGGCGGAGCCGGCGGCGGTGGCGGTGGTGGGGCTGCGACGGGTGCTTCCGCGGCAACTTCCACTTCCTCCGTCTCGACGGTCTCCGGCTCGGGAGGCGCTTCGGCGGGCGGCGCGACTTGCGTAGCGACGCTCGTCTCGTCAGGCGCAGGCTCGGCCGCAACCGGTTCGACCCGGCGACGTCGCCTAACGCCGGCCGGTTCGGCGACTGGAACAGGAGGCGGCGGAGTTGACGCGGCTGCCGCGCCCTTGCGACGTCGCGATGGCGCCGCCGCCGGAGCGGCCGCTTTTTCTTTCAGCGCGCGCTTTTCACGCTCCCAGCGAGCGCGCACGCGCGCGACCTGATCGTCTGTCAGTACGGTGAGATGACTGCGGACCGGAACGTCGATGGCGCGCAGCACATTGATGACGTCCTCGGTGGGGACGCCGAACTCGCCGGCGAGATCGTGCACTCGGAGCTTGCTCACGCCGTCTTCCTCCCCTTCCCTTGCACGATGCGTCGAATACCACGCGCCAACTCGGGGTCGAGGATGCCGATGGCATCCGCGGAATCACGCCCGGCAGTGGCACCTAACGAACTGGCGGCCGGTCCCATGACGACTTGGACGCCCTTCGCCGTGAGGATCGGAAGTAACTTCTCCAGACTGTTGCGCGCCGCGTCAGGCGCGACGATCGCGAGCGCGAGTCGGCCACGGCGCGCAGCGTCGCGTACGCGCTCGACCCCAACGATCGCGGTTCGCGCGCGTAGTCCGAGTCCGGCGAGGCCCAGCAATTGTCGCTCCGTTACCGCATCCACGTTAGGCAGCATCCTTTGGAGACTCATTGGCCCCGCCCCCCGATCCAGCACCTTCAGCTTCGTCGCTTCCATCCTCCGTCAACTCACTCAACAACGTCATGATGCGATCGGCTTCCGCGGGCGCAATCCCGGGCAGCCGCAGGAGATCTTCACGCTCGAGATCGATAATGTCGTTAAAGGTGCGATAGCCGGCGCCTTCGAGGACCGCCACGACCGCTGGCTCCAGTCCTTCGATATCCGTAAGCCGGACGTCGGCCGCCTCCTCTTCCTCCTCCGGCAACGGTGCGAAAATCGGACTATCACTCCGCTCCATCCACTCCCGGCTGGAGTAGAGATCGATCTTCCAGCCAGTGAGCTCGGACGCGAGCCGCACGTTCTGCCCATTGCGACCGATCGCGAGCGAGAGCTGATCTTCGTCAACGATCGCCTGAATCGTGCGATTCTCGGGATCACTGAACACGCGCGCAACGCGCGCAGGAGCCAGTGCAAGTTTGGCGAAGCGCTCGGGGTCGGAAGACCACGGTACGATATCGATACGCTCGCCGTTCAACTCGTTTACGACGGCCTGAACGCGCGAACCCTTGAGGCCGACGCACGCGCCAACTGGATCGATCGAATCGTCGCGCGACCAGACCGCAATCTTCGAGCGACTGCCGACTTCGCGCGCGGCAGCGCGGATCTCGACGATCCCCTGCTGAATCTCCGGGACCTCGAGCTTGAAGAGGGCCTGAACGAAAGCTGGATCACCGCGCGACAGAATGAGTCGCGGTCCCTTCGGCGTCTCCTCCACGCGCTTGAGTACAGCGCGAATTGGATCGCCCTGGTGGAAATGCTCGCGATGGTTCTGCTCGCGGTAAGGCATGATTGCCTCCGCTTCGCGGAACTTGTTGAGCATAACGACCAGCTTGCCGCGCTCGATCTGCTGCACTTCACCCGAAAGCAGGTCGCCAACCTTTCCTGAGAATTCGTCTCGGATGCGCGTGCGCTCGCCTTCACGCACACGCTGAATGATGCGCTGCTTCGCGGCCTGCACGGCGGCGCGACCGAACTCCGCGAAGTCCACCGGTATCTCCATGAGATCACCCGGTTGAAATTCGGCGTCTTCGTAGCGTGCCTCCTCCAGCAACACTTCGCGGCTCGGATCGGTGACCTCCTCGACAACAGTCTTGAGGATCACGATGCGGATGCTGCCCTTGTGCTCATCGATATCGACTTCGGCTTGCACGTTAGGGCCATGCTTCTTCGCCAGGGCGGCATGAATGCCGTCCTGCAGAAGACCATGCAGCTCCGTTCGATCCAGCTGCTTGCTGTTCGTCAGCTCGCGAATAGCGGCGAGCATTTCAGTCGGACCACTCATCGGTGCCCTCTAGTCACGGTTCCACACAAAGACCAAGCGTGCCTCGATGACATCGGCCAAACGCAGTCGATGCAATTCGCCCTTCGTATCACTCCAAACAGCGACGGCGTTTTCGTCGTCGCCTTCAACAGCCATCAGGTCGAACTCGTGCGACGCAGCAGGAGCGTCGTCGAACGCTCGCGTCTTGGCGCGCACGCGACGCCCGACAAAACGGCGCCAATCGGACGGCGTCTTTAGCGGTCTCTCGACCCCTGGGGACGAGACTTCGAGCACATACTCGTTGCCGGCCATGTCTGCGACGTCGAGCTGTTGTTCCAGTGAACGGGACACCACGGCACAGTCG
>DATBKN010000393.1:0-1711 GCA_036555845.1 Gemmatimonadaceae bacterium
CGCCGAATCCGTTTACGAGGCGGCTGCGTTGGGAGTGTCGGCTCTCCGCGAGAGCGGCTGGGCCGACGCCGTGGCGTTGGGAACCGAACTCGAGATTCACGTCAGAGAACCGCCGACGTGTCACCGCATCACCGTGCACCAGATTCATCGGTGGTGCGATGGGATTGCGACCAGCCCCGACGAGACGCTGAAGAAGCGGAGACTGAAGCAGCTATTGGGCTGCCCACTACGTCTGAGGTTTCGTCGGAGCGAAGGGTGATATCCGCTGTTTCAGAGTCGCTCTCGCAGCTCGAAGTGCTGGTCGTCGACTGCCAGGCCACCGCTGCAGCGCCGCATGGACATCTCCTCGAAATGGGGTGGGCGCGCGCCGGCACGACGATAACGCGCGCGGACGCCAGGCTCATCGCGCTTCCAGACGGCGAGCACATTCCAGCCGCCGTGATGCGCCTGACGGGCATTTCTGAACGGATGTCACAGGACGGCGTCGATGCACGCGTGGCCTGGCGGGAGTTGTCCAACGAAGCCGCCGCACTCGCCCGTCAACCGGCGCCAACGGTCATTCACTTCGCGCGATTCGAGCGGCCGTTTCTCAGCGCGTTGGCCGGCGGGGCGCTTTCCCTCGACATCCTCTGCACGCATGACATCGCCCGACGCCTCTTACCCGATCTGCCCCGCTGCGGCGTGCGTGCCCTCACCGGGTACTTCGGTCGCGGGGTGGGCGCTCTGCGTCGCAGTGCCGATCACGTCGAGGCCACAGCATTCGTCTGGCGAGAGCTGGTGCTGCTGCTTCGCGACGAAGGAATTGCCACCTGGAGCGTGCTTCAGGAATGGCTCGCCGACAATCGCGCTCCGAGGCCGCGCAGGCGGCGCGTATGGCCGATGCCGCGCAATGTGCGGCTCTCAGTGCCCGATGCGCCGGGCGTCTATCGCATGCTTCGGACGAGCGGCGACGTCCTGTACGTCGGGAAGGCCGCCTCGCTCCGCCATCGGGTCAACAGCTACTTTCGGAAGCAGACAGGCGTGCCCGAGCGGACGCTCGAGATGCTGTCGCAGGCGCGTGGGATCTCGTTCGATGTCGCGCCAAGCGCCCTCGAGGCGGCTCTCTTGGAGGCTGACGAAATCAAGCAACATCGACCGCCGTACAACGTTGCGCTCACCATCCAGAACCGCGCGTTGTGGTTCGCGCCACCGAATCTCACCGCGCGCAGCACGCACCCGTCGGTGCAGTGTCCGCTCGGACCCTTTGCTTCGGCCGGAATGCTCGATGAATTTGGTGCGCTCGCGGCTGCTGAGAGTCGCGCGCTCGGCTCCAGTCGCTGGCGTCCCGACCCGGTGACTTTCGAAGCAGGTTACGCGAGGCTCTGCGCAGTGCATCCTGAACTTTCGCGCCAAGACCTCGGCGCGCACGACAGATGGCTGCGGCTCGGAACGCGCCTGTGGAGAGAAGGTCGGCGAGACCGCGATGTTGATGAAGACGACCACAACGAAGACGGGCGTGGATTGACGGTATGGACCCCGGAATTCGTGCAAGTGTCGCTCGAGTGGCTGGCATTGCGGGCAGCGCTCGCCCTACGCCGTGCGATCTGGCTGACGCGGCTGTTCGATTCGAGCGTGGTGTGGCGCGAGCCCGGAGACGGTTGTACCCGGCTCATCGTGATCGAGATGGGCGAGGTCGCGTTGAGCGCGGCAGTGGATGCAAGCGCACCGCCAC
>DATBKN010000394.1:0-31380 GCA_036555845.1 Gemmatimonadaceae bacterium
ACGTTCGGCGCATCCGATAGAGCTCGGCGCCGAGTTCATCCACGGATGCCCGCCTCAATTGCTCGACGTCGTTCGGGACGCGCGACTTCTCGCTTACGCAGTCGTGGGTCAGCGCTGGCGGTCACGCAACGGCCGCCTAACGCGGATCCATGACTTCTGGAAGCAGCTGCACAAGGTCATGCGTCATTTCGCCGCGAAGAAAGCGGATCGGTCCTTCGCTGAATTCCTCGCGGACAATCCCGGCGGTCGCAGTGCCGCTGACGCTCGCCGTCTTGCGCACCTCTTCGTCGAAGGCTTTCACGCCGCTGACGCGACGCGTGTGAGCGCGCGATGGGTGGCGGAAGGCGCCAGCCCGAGCGAAGAGCCCGAGGCGCGCAGCATGCTGCGCGTCGCTGACGGGTACGACCTCGTTCCCGATTGGTTGGCTCGCGGCTTTCGCGACCGCGTCCTGATGGAGTCGATCGTCGAGCTCGTCGAATGGGAACCGGGCCGCGTGCATTTGTCTGTGCGCCGACCCGGCCGCCCCGCCTCTGAATCGCGCTCCACAATCACGGGGCGCGCCGCCGTGATTACAGCGCCGTTAGGCGTTCTCCTCGCAGACGCCGGGCAGCCAGGAAGGATCACTTTCTCTCCACCGCTCCCCTTGATCGAACAAACGCGCGCTCGGCTCGCGATGGGCCATGTCACACGCATCACGATCCTTTTCCGTGAGCGTTGGTGGACAGAGAAGCTCCGCTCCGCGCCGCGCGGTGCATCGCTCGAGACGCTGTCGTTCCTTCACGGGGAGTCCGGAGCACTGACGACATGGTGGTCCTTGCACCCAATGCTCACGACCGCCTTGGTCGGATGGGCCGGGGGGCCCGCGGCACTGCGCCTGTCACAGAGCGGCGACGTGGAAGAGCACGCAATTTCCTCAGTCGCCGCAAACTTCGGCGTGACGCGCCGTCGCGTGGCCGCACAGGTCGTTCAGGTCTTCGCGCATGACTGGCAGCATGATCCGTTCGCACGTGGCGCGTACAGTTACGGCCTTGTCGGCGGCGCCGATTGGGCGAAACGTCTTGCGCGTCCCATCGACGGAACGATCTGGATCGCCGGCGAAGCAGCGTCGCGTGAAGGAAACACAGGCACCGTGCATGGAGCGATGGCTAGCGGTCAGGAGGCGGCTCAGTCAGTCGTCAGGGCGCTGGAGTAGACTGTCTCGTTAGGCTCGGAACCAACATTCGCACTGGAGAACCATGCTACAAGAAGTCGCCCTGCCTCCCCTCGCCGCGTGGGAGACATTCTACCTCATCGTCGGCTCGGCCGCCGCGGCGCTCACTGGTCTGCAATTCGTTGTCATTGTACTCGGCGCCGAGATGAACGTGCTCGGTGGCGGCCAGGCTGTGCGGGCGTTCGCTACGCCGACGATCGTGCACTTCGCCGGCGTCCTGCTCATATCGGCCATTCTGAGCGCGCCCTGGCATTCGCTGGCGAATGCCGGCCTGGTACTCACGGCGTGCGGCCTGGGCGGCACGCTGTACGCGCTCAACATCGTTAGGCACGCTGTGCGGCAGAAGGACTATAAGCCTGTGCTGGAGGACTGGCTCTGGCATTTCTGCTTTCCGATACTCGCGTATGCGACGCTGCTCATCGCCGCGCTGTTTCTGCGAAGTCATCCCGTCGCGGCGCTGTTCTGGGTCGGCGCGATCACTGTCTTTCTGTTGTTCATCGGCATTCATAACGCGTGGGATGCGGTGACCTGGATGGCGCAGCGTCAACGGCACGGATCCGAAGAATCCACGCCTCCGAGTTAGTCGATTCTGCGCATGGCGATCATCGGATCTGGGAACATGGGCGGCGCGGTTGTCGTCTCTGGGCCGCTTTATCACCTGGCGCGAGGTGTGCAAAGACGACACGATGAGCGTGCGAGCGCACCCGCGCGTTCTTCCCTATCAGCGAAACAACCGTCTCCCATTCGACATATGCCTCGATTCCCGCGCGCGGATGAGTTTCTAAGCTCCGCAGTCATGCGCACCATGGCGCTTGCTTTTCGGCATCTCTCGACGTGGCGTTCGTTGGTGGGCGTCGCGCTTGTGTTTGCGATCGCGGCGTGTAGCGACATCACTGGAGTTTCGCCGACAGCTAAGCCGAAGCAAGACGCATCGCTGGACGCAGGACCCACTCAAAGCGCGACGTACTACGTGAGCCCGAGTGGAAACGACATCAATAACGGGATGACACCAGCGACGGCGTGGAGAACGATTGCGAAGGTGAATCAGCGAACGTTTGCTGCGGGCGATCGGATTCTGTTCCAGGCTGGAGCAGTGTTCGCTGGATCGCTGTTCTTTGAATCGACAGACAAAGGGACCGCCGGGGCGCCGATTGTGCTCAGCAGTTATGGAACCGGCCGAGCGACGATCAATGCCGGAACGAGCGACGGCATCCTGCTCTACAACACGTCGGGCTTCGAGATCAGGCGCATCAATTTCGTTGGGTCCGGTCGAACAACGAACCGAGGTAGCGGGGTGACCGTGTACGCCGATTTGCCCCTCGGCGTAAAGCTGCCGTATCTCCGTATCGACAGCATCGACGCCGGTGGCTTTGGACAGTACGGAATCTCAATCGGCACCTGGAACTCTTCGACAGGTTTTTCCGACGTGCGCGTCACGAATTCATCGGCGCACGACAATGGCCAAGGCGGAGTGACCTCGTACGCACAGAATGCGTACGCCAATCAGAACTTCTACATCGGCCATGTAACAGCGTACAACAACACCGGCGTTGCTGGCCAGTCAACGAACTCTGGTAGCGGTATCGCGTTAGGTGGCGTAACCGGCGGCGTCATCGAACGCTGCATTGCGCGGGACAACGGCGCGCTGAATACCGCGTCAGAAGGGCCCGTCGGCATTTGGGCGTATGATTCCGACGGGATTACGATTCAGTACAACGAATCGTATCGCAATCGGACGAGCGGTACGGCGGACGGCGGTGGTTTCGATCTGGACCAGAACACGCGCAATTCGCTCGTGCAGTACAACTACTCGCACGACAACGACGGTCCGGGATATCTCATCGCGCATGCGCCTAACAACTCGAACCATTCCGGCAACACCATTCGCTATAACGTGAGCGAGAACGACGGTCGCCGGAACGCAACCGGCGCGGTCGTGATTTTCGGTCGAACGATCGGCGCCGAGATTTACAACAATTCCGTGTATCTCAAGTCTTCGCTCTCCGGAGCTTCGCGGGCCGTCAACGTATTCAACGCCACGATTCCAGCTCAGGACGTGCAGCGCGTGCACTTTCGCAATAATGCATTCTTTGCCGACAGCGGCTCGATCGTCTTGTCAGTCTCGGCGGACCAACTCAACGGCGCAGTCGATCTCCGGTTTGAGGGGAACGGCTGGTTCAGCCGCACGATGGCGCCGAGGTTTCTGTGGGGTAATACGACCTTCTGGGGGATCGGGGCGTGGCGAACTAAAACCACGCAAGAAACGTTAGGCGGCGTCCCTGTCGGCTATCAGGGAGATCCGCAGTTTACAGCCGCCGGTGCCGGAGGGACGATCGGAAACGCCGACTTGCTGACCAGCCTTGGCGCCTACAAACTGAAATCGACGTCACCGCTCATAAACAGAGGGTTGAATCTGCTGGCGCGATTTGGCGTCAACCCGGGTTCAATCGACTTTTACGCGGCGAGCACGCCGTTCGGAGCGGGCTATGACGTCGGCGCGCACGAGTGGAGATAGCCTAGGCGCGTACGAGCTTCTTGTACTTGATTCGGTGCGGCTGGTCGGCGTCTGGGCCCTTGCGTCTCTTGAGGTCTTCGATGTAGGCGCCGTAGTTCCCTTCGTACCAGACCACTTCCGATTCGCCCTCGAAGGCGAGGATGTGGGTCGCGATGCGATCCAGGAACCAGCGATCGTGCGTGATGATCACCGCACAGCCCGCGAAATCGAGCAACGCCTCTTCGAGCGCGCGCAGCGTGTCGACATCGAGATCGTTCGTGGGCTCGTCCAGCATCAGCAGGTTGCCGCCGGCCATGAGCGTCTTGGCGAGGTGCAACCGATTGCGCTCACCGCCTGACAAGTTCGCGACGAGCTTCTGCTGGTCCGCGCCTTTGAAGCCGAAGCTGGAGGCGTACGCGCGCGAGTTGATTTCGCGTTTGCCAACGGCGATGGACTCGTTGCCGCCGGAGATCTCTTCCCACACCGTGCGTTTGCCGTCGAGCGTGCGCGACTGATCGGCGTACGCGATCTGTACAGTCTCACCGAGTTTGAGGGTGCCGCCGTCGGGTTGCTCGGTGCCGTTGATGATGCGAAAGAGCGTCGTCTTCCCTGCCCCGTTAGGCCCTATGATGCCAACGAGCCCGCCGCGCGGCAGCGAGAAGGTCATCCCGTCGAAGAGCAACCGATCGCCGTAGCCCTTCTTCAGTTTGTTGGCGATGACGACGTCGTTGCCTAACCGTGGCGCGGGAGGAATGATGATCTCATTCTGCACGATTTTCTCGACTTGCCCTTCACTCGCCAACTCCTCGTACTTCTGGATGCGCGCCCTGCTCTTCGTTTGCCGAGCGCGTGGTGACATGCGCACCCAGTCGAGCTCGCGCTCGAGTGTGCGTTGGCGCGCTGACGCCTGCTTCTCTTCGGTCTCGAGCCGTTTCTTCTTCTGTTCGAGCCAGCTGGTGTAGTTCCCTTCATATGGGAAGCCCGAGCCGCGGTCCAGCTCGAGGATCCACTTGGCGACGTTGTCAAGGAAATAGCGATCGTGCGTAATCGCGACGACGGTCCCGGGATAATCGGCGAGATGATGCTCGAGCCACGCCACGCTCTCGGCGTCGAGGTGGTTCGTCGGTTCGTCGAGGAGCAAGAGGTCTGGCTGCTCCAGCAGGATCCTGCATAACGCGACACGGCGTTTCTCGCCGCCGGAGAGACGCGCAACGTCGGCGTCGCCTGGTGGGAGACGCAGCGCGTCCATCGCCACTTCGATCTTGTTGTCGAGATTCCAGAGATCCAGGGTGTCGATGCGCTCTTGCACGCGCGCTTGCTCGTCGAGGAGTTTCTGCATCGCGGCGTCGTCCATCGGCTCGGCGAAGGCGAGGTTGATTTCCTCGAAGCGCTTGAGAAGATCGCGTTGCGGTTTGACTGCCAGCTCCACGTTGCCGCGCACGTCGAGCGACGCGTCGAGCTGCGGTTCTTGCGGGAGGAAGCCGACTTTGGTTCCGTCCGCGGACCAGGCTTCGCCGTTGAAGTCCTTGTCGATACCGGCCATGATGCGCAGCAGCGACGACTTCCCTGCCCCGTTAGGCCCGACGACGCCGATCTTCGCGCCGTGGTAGAACGAGAGCCAGATATCGTTGAGAATGACGCGAGAAGGCGGGACGACCTTCGTCAGCGCCTTCATTACATAAATAAAGGTCGGCAAGCTCTTCGCTCTTGGGTCTTAGCTCTTAACGGGCTTTCGCTTGACGTGCGCTATCGGCACGCACGCGGCCGCGCTCGTCGAGCTTAGCGTAGTTCAACTCGATGCGCCGAACGTAATCGAGGGTCTCGGAGTGGCGCCACCGTTTAAGGCGTGGAGCGACGGTCTCGATGCTCTTCCAGGTGCGGTGATCGAGCGCGTGAGTGCGCGCGGTGTCCTGGGCACGGAGGATTGTCACGCGGCCGGCGTTGTAGCTGGCGAACGTGAACGGGAGCCGATCGGCACTCACGGAGTCGTTCTCCCAGAGGCGCCAGAGTTGCCGGTCATAATAGATGCCGGCGGCGATGTTCCACTCGGGATCGTCGATCTGCTGCATCGTCGGGTTCTTAGTGCGCACCTCGTGGTACGTCGACGGCATCAGCTGCATGATACCGCGGGCGCCGACCCAACTCGTGGCGTTGGGATCGAGGTTGCTCTCGGCGAGGCCCTGCGCTTTGAACTGGCGCCAATCGAATGTCGGCCCGAAGTAGCGTTTGCTGTACTTGCGGAACGTATCGTCATAGCGATCGGCCTCTCGCGCCCGCTTCCGCTGCGCCTGAGCCGTGCTCGTTAGGCAAGCGGCAGCGAGGAGTGCGAGCATCAGCCTAGCCCCTAGCCCCCAGCCCCTACGCCCCAGGCCCCTCAATTCAGCGCTCCGCCAATCACGATGGCGATGGCGATGAACAGCGCCGCGATGAACACGCCAACCGCGAGATTCCCTTTTCGCAACTCGTCGGCGAAGTCGATCTTCGGTGACAGAAGATCGATCACGCGGTACGACACGAACATCAGGATCACACCGAGCGCGGCGTACAGAAAGTTCATGCCGATGATGGGCCATTCCATAGTTGTT
Organism: Gemmatimonadaceae bacterium; assembly: GCA_036555845.1. Taxonomy (GTDB): domain Bacteria; phylum Gemmatimonadota; class Gemmatimonadetes; order Gemmatimonadales; family Gemmatimonadaceae; genus DASYRX01. The sequence continues at coordinate 6,290 of DATBKN010000394.1, forward strand.
AGGGGATAGGGGATAGGCGATTGGCACAGCCACTCCGACCTCCGACCTCCGACCTCCGACCTCGCTGCAGAAATGTATGTCTTCCCGAGGTCCCGAGCGCGCTACAACATTACGCTATGCCTCGCGAATCCTCTCTCTCTCGGCGCGAGTTTTCCAAGCTCATCGCGCTCGCCGCGGCTGGCTCTGCGCTTCCGGACGATACACTACGCAGCACGTCTGCAGGTGTGTCAGCGCCTGACGCCTGGCCGGGCTACGACAACGCCGTCGTCATCGATCTGCTCGCGACTGCCGGACCGTTCAACGTGCCCGGGATGTTCGACAAGCCGCTTACACCGGCGATGGTCGACAACGCAGCACGTTCCGGTATTACGGCGGTCAACTCCACCGTCAGTGAGATTACGACTGGCGACAAGGCGTTCGAGCTGACTGTCAAGAACATCGCGGCGTGGGATCACGAGTTTGAACATCATCCGAATGTTTTCAGACAGATCTGGCGCCTCGACGATGTGCGGGCAGCCAAGAAGGAACGCAGAGTCGGCGTCATCTTCGGCTTTCAGGACACGGTGCCATACGCGGACAAGATCGAGCGCGTCGAGTTATTCCACCGGCTGGGCGTCCGTATAGTCCAGCTGACGTACAATGGAAGCAACCTCGTAGGCGATGGTTGCCTCGTTCCTAACGATGCTGGGCTCAAGCCGTACGGCCGCGACGTGTTGGCGAAGCTGAACGAGTTGGGAACGTTGATCGACGTGAGTCACGTCGGGTGGGAGACGTCGCGTCAGGCGATTGCCGCTTCACGCGCTCCGATCGCGGCGACGCACACAGGCGCCGCCGCCGTGAACAACGTGCCGCGCAACAAACCTGACGACATCCTGCGGTCGCTTGCCCAGCGCGGTGGCGTTGTCGGCGTGTACATGATGCCGTTTCTGCGCTCCGCGGGTCAGCCTAACGCGGACGACTTCCTGCGCCATGTATCGCATTGCGTCAACGTGTGCGGCGAGGACCACGTCGGTATTGGCAGCGACCTTTCCATCACGCCGCTCGACCTCACACCGGAATTCCGCCAGACGCACGCTGATTTCGTCAAAGTGCGCCGGTCGCGCGGCATATCAGCGCCTGGCGAGGACGAAAACGTCTATAACTACGTCCCTGAATTCAATACGCCACGGCGACTCGAGCAGGTTGCTGATCGCCTCATTTCCGCCGGCCATTCTTCAGCGCGCATCGAGAAAATCATCGGCGGCAACTGGCTCCGCTTGTTAGGCGAAGTCTGGAAGGCCTAGAGGCCCGGCCATGATCTCAGCGCTGCTGTTGACTCTGCAAGCCGTCACGATCGGCTCCGTTACCGCGCGTCCGGGTGAGAAGGCCTCGGGCTATATCGACATCCCGGCCGGAGTGGACTCAGCGACGCGCGTGCCGATCTCGATTCTGCGCGGGCGGCAGCCCGGGCCAAGCCTCGCGCTCATTGCGGGGACACACGGCTCCGAGGTCGCGCCGATCATCGCGCTGCAGCGCGTGCGTCAGGCGATCGACGCGAACGAGCTGCGAGGGACGCTTGTCCTGGTACATGTCGCGAACATGCCGTCGTTCGTGCACCGGACGATCTACCGAAACCCCTGGGATCAGAAGAACCTCAATCGCGTGTACCCGGGAAAGCCTAACGGGACTGTGACCGAGCGCATCGCACACGCGATCACGACGCAGATCATCGACAAGGTTGATTACCTCGTCGACATGCACGCCGGCGACGGCAACGAATCACTGCGACCGTACACCTACTGGAGCGATCTGCGAGTCGATGCGCGCGTTGACTCGCTCGCCAAACGGATGGCGCTCGCCTGGGGGAACGACCACATCATCATCGATACCGGGCGGCCCAAGGACCCGGCCGCGTCTGTGTATACGACCAACACGGCGAATCTGCGCGGCAAGCCGGCCATCACGACCGAAGTTGGCTATCTCGGCGTGCCTGACGAGGAAATGATCGAGCGCAACTATCGAAGCGTGCTGCGCTTGATGCGGCATCTGGAGATGCTGCCGGGCCCCAAGGAATACGTGGAACATCCGGTCTGGATCGATCGCAATGAAGTCCTAACGAGTCCCGAAAGCGGTACGTGGCACGCGCTCGTGAAGCGCGGCGAATCTGTGCAGAAAGGAACGCCACTCGGCCGAGTGACTGATTACTTCGGCAATGAGCTTGCCGTCGTACGATCGCCCATGACTGGCGTGGTTCTTTACATCGTGGGCACCCCAGCCATCAGCAAGGGTGAGCCTGTTGGTATGGTCGGACACATGCTGGAGGAACGATAGCCCGTTGCGCGAGTAGCGGAGAAAAACAGGCACCCGCATGTTGCGCATATGAACGTCCTGGAACTGTCCATTCTGCTGGTACTCGTTTCGTTGCTCGCTGGGTTTCTCGGCGCCCTAACGGGCCTCGGCGGCGGCGCGGTGATCGTCCCCGTGCTCACGCTCGCCTTCCATGTGGATATGCGCTACGCGATTGGCGCGTCGCTCGTGTCGGTGATCGCTACGTCGTCAGGAGCAGCGGCAGCATTCGTGCGTGAGGGGTTCACGAATCTGCGCATCGGCATGTTGCTGGAAATTGGGACGACGCTCGGTGCCTTGGGCGGAGCCGCTCTCGCAGCCGTGGCGCCAACGCAAGCGCTCGCCATCGTATTCGGACTCGCGTTGTTGCACTCGGCGTATCTGAACACCCGGCCACAGCAGGATCGAACGGATTTCGGCGGATCGCCTGACCGCCTAGCGACAAAGCTGCGGCTCGATGGAACCTATCCAGCCGCGGATGGAAGCATCCGGCCGTATCATGTGCGGCGCGTGCCGTTGGGGTTTCTCGTCATGGGACTGGCGGGCGTGCTGTCCGGATTGCTCGGCATCGGATCTGGTGCCATCAAGGTGTTGGCAATGGATCGTGCGATGCGATTGCCGTTCAAAGTTTCCACCACCACCAGCAACTTCATGATTGGCGTGACCGCGGCCGCGAGTGCGGGCGTGTACTTGCGGCGCGGCTATGTGGATCCGGGCCTCGCGATGCCCATTGTGCTCGGCGTTTTGGCCGGCTCGATGTTCGGCGCCCGCATCCTGCGTGCGACACAGAGTCGCGTCCTGCGGCAGATCTTCGCGGTCGTGCTCGCACTGCTGGGATTGCAGATGCTCGTCAATGGTCTTCGAGGGGGAATGTGAGATGGGTGCTAGCGTCGCCCCATGGAGTGAGGAGCGTGTCGAACGCATTCTCGCAAGGCTGCTGCGTATAGGCGTCTCGACCGCGGCGGCGATCGTGCTCGCGGGCGGCGTGTTGTACCTCGTCCGGCATGGCGGCGAGCAACCACGTGTCGAGGTCTTCCGTGGCGAGCCTCGGGCACTGCGCAATGTCGCGGGGATTCTGAGCGCAGCGGCGTCGCTGCAAGCTCAGGGCATCATCCAGCTGGGTGTGCTGGTTTTGGTCTGCACGCCCATCGCGCGCGTAATTTTCACCGTGTTCGCGTTCGCCCGCGCGCGCGACTACACGTACGTCGTCGTTGCGCTGGTAGTCCTCGGGATCTTGCTTTTTAGTCTCCTGCAGGGACGCTGAACTTTCCTGCCCGCAGTCGTGCCTAACGCACGAGGAGCACATCGCGTGTGGCAGTCCAAGGAAACAGGGAGCTTTGGGTTGCGAGTTTCGCGTGCCGAGTGCTCAGGACAGGTGGGATGCATCATCAACGCTCTTTCCCGTATTCGTCTGGTTAATGAATAGGTGGCGAAGAGGTTGGAATTGGCACACCGAGCGCCCTCGAGACTCAGCTCTCGACACTCGAAACGCAAAGCTCCCTGTTTTTCCTCTGCCCTAGCCGGAGACGTATCTTCACTCCCATGCAGTTCTCGGACGTCTCCTCGCTCATGGCCGGTCGGCCGATGCTCGCCATCCCCGTACTTTTTGGGGCCGGCGTACTAACGAGCCTGACGCCGTGCATTTATCCGATGATCCCGATCACCGCGGCGATTGTCGGTGGAGCGCGCGGGAGCACCGAAACGTCCCGCTGGCGCCCATTGGCGCTCAGCCTGACCTACGTCCTGGGCCTCGCGGTCGTCTACGCGACGCTCGGTGTTTTGGCCGGCCTCACGGGGACGATCTTCGGGACCGTCAGCACGAACCCGTGGCTCTACTTCGCCATGGCAAACCTGCTTGTGATCGCTGGCCTGGCGATGCTGGACGTGCTGCCAATTCGCCTGCCGAACTGGATCATGCAACGCGCAACGACTGCCGGAACAGGCGGGCGGTTTTCAGGGGCGCTGATCATGGGCGCGATGTCGGGTCTCGTGGCGGCCCCGTGCAGCGCTCCAGTGATGGCGGCGGTCCTGACGTGGGTTACCGCAACTAAAAGCGCGGTTCTGGGGTTCATTTACCTATTCGCGTTCTCGCTGGGAATGTGCGCGCTGCTGGTAGTCGTTGGCGTATCGACGGGTGCGGTGTCGCGCTTGCCGCGAGCCGGCGTGTGGATGCTGCGGGTGAAGAAGATTTTCGGACTCGTAATGCTTGGTGTGGCGGAATACTATCTCATCAAAATGGGACAACTGCTCATATGACGTCGGAGGTCGGAGGTCGGAGGTCGGAGGGACTGCGGCGTCTCTTCGCGCTCTCGTTAGGCGCGCTCCTTGTCGCATCGCCGCTTGCGGCGCAGGACGAAGTGGGAATCAAGCGCGGGTCGGCGGCGCCGGGCGCTGTGCTCGAGAAGCTCGACGGCACGAGCGTTGACCTCAAGAATTACATCGGCAAGGGGCCGGTACTCCTCGAGTTCTGGGCGACGTGGTGCCCGAACTGCAAGGCGCTCGAGCCGGCGATGCACGCCGCGGCCAAGAAGTACGCGGGAAAGATCAAGCTCGTCGGCGTCGCGGTGAGCGTGAATCAGAGCGTCGAGCGCGTGAAAGCGTATGCCGAGAAGCACGAGCTCCCGCTCGAAATCCTCTGGGACCGTAAGGGCTACGCGTCGGATGCGTACGAAGTGCCGGCGACGAGCTACATCGTCATCATCGACGCCAAAGGCACGGTCGTGTACACGGGCGTCGGCGGTGACCAGGATATCGACACGGCCATCCGCAAGGCGTTAGGCACCTGACAGAGGCAGCTCGCACAGGACGATCGGCCGCTCCGGGTCGCGCGCGAGCGAGCATTGCAGGTGGTCCACCTTAAGCGGCTCGTCGATCCGCGTTCGTAGCAAATGTTCTACGCCGTCTTTCGTTAGGGTGGCGAAGTAGTTCAGCGTCACGTGCGGCGTGAACGTGAACTTCGCGGCTCCGAATGGCAGTCCGCTGCGCGCCACGCGATCGTGCAGATCGCGGATCGGCCCGTGAGGGTCCAGTGGAAGGACCACGGTGTTCGTCTGCATGAACCGTTCAGCCGGGCCGAACGCGGCCTCGAATGGGCGCATTGCGGCAGCGACAGGCTCGAGCGCTTTCACGAGTAGCTCGACGGGTACGGAGGCCGGGATCGCTCCGACGCCGGACGATCCGGTGAGCGTCAGGTGCGGTCGCGAGCGGGCAGCGAGCTTGGGATCGAAACGGCGCTGGAGCTGGGCGATGCGTTCGCCGGCCGCGCCGCGCACTTCGATGAGGATGAAGATCGTGGGAGCACCACGCCATTCCTCGTCATCGCCCCACTCGTCTCGATCCAGCTGGTCCTGCTGCATGCGCCCCTTACGTGATGAGCCCTCGTAGCCACATCACGACCACGGCGCCGTAAAAGAGTACGAGCGCGAGGAGCCCTAACCGCTTGCCTAACGAGGGCCGCAGGGCCGGCGGGAGAAGATGCGTGTTGATGTACAATAGATGCAGCCCACAGATCACGAACATCACCCCGTGGATGTTCGCCGAGACTTGCAGGAGGAAGATCGGCTGCGCCAGGCGCAGCGCGATCAAGCCCCAGATTACAGCCACCGCCAGGACACCGTAATACACCCAGCGCACATCCCCACGCTGTCTCGCGCGCAGACGCGGGCTGCCGCACCACAAGAGATCCGTTACGGCTCGCACGGTTCCGTCGAGGATGTCCAGCTGCGTCTTGAAGAGGATCCAGGCCGCCATGACCGCGACGACGATTGCGGCGATGGCGGAGCCGCGGCGTCCGATCGCGTTCGCGAGAACGGCAGCGATGCCGAAGCCACGGATCTCGGAGCCGGCGGGGATGAACGTCACGTAGAGCATGGCAGGGAGCACCATGCCGAGCAGCGCCCCGACGAAGAAGATGCCCCACTGATCGGCGCGCACGATGCGCCACCAGCCCTTCCAGCGCGCCATGGACTCCGCGTTAGGCACGAACGTCGAGCCCGTGTGTGCCAGCTCGCGCTTCTCCCCGCCGATCGCGGCCGGGATATAGCCGCTGTGCGCGCTCATCCCGTAGCCCTTGTCGCGCGCCCAGTTCGAAAGCGTGACGTTGATGAGCCCACCCGCCCCGCTGAAGCCCGCGAGAGCGCCTAACAAGAAGAAATCGGCGCCTTCTGGAATGAAGCGAAACGTGCCGCTGACCGGATCCAATCCGATGAAACCCGCCGCTCCGCGCAACCATGTCTCCGGCGCGACGAACATGATGGCGAGAATTGTCATCGCCGTGAGTATGCAACCCACCAGGATCCAGTTCAGCAGCTCGAGCGTGCGCTCGATGCGCCTGCCAACGAGCAGAATGCCGACGCACACGAAGAACGCGGCGATGCCTAACAAATAGACAGTGTTTGCGTCGCCGGTGCCCGCCACTCGCCCGGTGAAGAGGAAGAAGAACGCTCCAGCCGCGGCGCCGGCCCAGGCCGGCCAGCCTACGCTCAGCAGGTAGCAGATCGCGTAGAACCACGCCCAGAACTTTGCGCTGGGCTTGGTGCGCATGAAGCCCGTGAACGCCGGCTCTCCGGTCGCGATCGTGTAGCGCATCAGCTCCGTGTTGAAGACGGTCTGCAGCACGGCAGCGACTGAGGTGATCCAAAGCAGCGTCAGTCCGTAGCGAACGAATGAAGCGGGTCCGATCAGGAATTCGCCGCTTCCGATCGCCGCGCCGAGGACGATCACGCCGGGCCCGACGACGGTCAGCCACTGCAAGCCGCGCGGATTCGGCGGTGTAGGAAGCTGCTTGATCGCCCACGGATCCAGCCCACTGCGCGCCTCGATAGGCGGCGTTCCACGCGGGGCGACGGCCTCGGGCACTGGAGCGACTGGCTGGGCCACGATGGAGATGTGTGAGGGCGAGTGCTTGCAGACAGCGGCGCACCGTAATACCACTTCCCTTCGCCGCACGCCAGGCTGCACTTACCGCTGCGAATGAACCCCACGTCACTCGAAGCCGCGCGCCAGCGGCTCATCGATCTTCCGTTCGTTCCGTTAGGCCACTATCCGTCGCCTGTCGACGAATGGTGGCGGCTGCGTGAAGCAATCCGCGGTCCCCAGGGTGCCGTCATCACCGCGAAGCGGGACGACGCCATTGCCTTCGGATTCGGCGGCAACAAGGTGCGCAAGTTGTGTCTCGTAACGGCCGCGGCGAAGGCTGCCGGCGCCGACACGCTCATTACGTGCGGCGGCGTGCAGTCGAACCACGCTCGCGCGACGGCCGCGGCAGCGACGCGACTCGGCGTGCGTTGCGTCATCGTCGCCAATGGGGAGAAGCCGGAGCGGCTCACGGCCAACGCGCTGCTCGACGACTTGTTAGGCGCCGAGGTGCGATACGTCGCCTCGCGCGCCGATCGAGTGCTCGGCATGCGCGCCGTCGCCGAGGAAGTGCGCGCCCGTGGCGGCAAACCATACGAGATTCCACTCGGAGCGTCCACACCGCTTGGCGCCTTAGGAATCGCGCGCGGAGTCGGCGAGCTGGCGCGACAAGGCGTGACGCCGGACGTGATAGTGCATGCGTCGTCGTCCGGCGGTACTCAGGCAGGCATTCTCATTGGCTGCGCGATTTTCGGTCTCAACACGCGCGTCATCGGAGTCAGCGCGGACGATCCGGAGGATGCGATTCGCGACAAAGTCCTTCCGATCATCAGCGGCGCCGAAGAGCTGCTCGGGCTCAACACGGGCGACCTTGGCGCCGCGTCGCGATTCGAGCTGGATTACAGCTTTGTCGGCGAAGGTTACGGCGCGCCGACGGAAGCGTCTCGAGAAGCGCAGCGGCTGATCGCTCGCACTGAGGCCGTGTTCGTGGACCACTACTATACGGCCAAAGCGCTCGCGGCCCTGATCGCGTATGTCCGCGACGGCCGCTTGGCCCGAGATCGCAAGATCCTCTTCTGGCACACCGGCGGCCAGGTCACTCTCTTCCAGTAACTTCATGATGATGCTCGTTAGGTTCGCCGCTGCTGCGGCACTCGTTTGCTGCTGCGGTATTTCGAGCCACGCGCAGGCAAGTCGGGTGAGCATCACACCGCCGCTGGCGAGTCGCGTGAGCATCGTGCCCCGGCCCGTGCAGCTCGACATGGCCCCCGGCGGCGGCCGCTTTACGATCACGCGCCGCACGCCGATCGTCGTCTCCGTCGAAACCGACTCGCTGGGGCAGTTTCTGTCGCGCATGCTGGCCCCCGCGTTCGGCTTCCGGCTGCGTGTGGTTCGCGACAGCGCCCCCGCCAGCAGCCGGCCGATCGTCCTCGCCATCGACGACCAGCTGCGCCAGTTGTTAGGCGCCGAAGGTTACGAGCTCGACGTCACACCGGCGTCGATCCAGATCCGGGCCGCGGCGCTCGCTGGCGTGTTCTATGGCGCACAGACGCTGCGGCAGCTCCTGCCCCCGAAGGCGTTCTCGCGATCGACGGTGGCTGGCGTCCGCTGGACGGTTCCCGCGCTCGAGATCCTCGACTACCCGCGCTTCTCGTGGCGCGGGTCACACCTCGATGTCGGTCGCCACTTCATGCCGGTGACGTTCGTCAAGAAGTTCATCGATCTTCTCGCCGCGCATAAGCTCAACCGCTTCCACTGGCACCTCACTGAGGACCAGGGGTGGCGGCTCGAGATCAAGCGCTATCCACGCCTAACGTCGGTCGGTGCGTGGCGCCGGCAGACGATCATCGGCCGGCCGCGCGGCGACTCGACGCGCTGGCGCTATGACAAGAAACGACACGGCGGCTTCTACACACAGGCCCAGGTACGCGACGTCGTGGAGTACGCCGCCGAACGCTTCATCACCGTCGTTCCCGAGATTGAAATGCCAGGGCACGCGCAGGCAGCCATCGCGGCGTACCCCGAGTTAGGCGTGACGGGCGAACAGATTCCCGTGTGGACACGCTGGGGCGTGGCACGGAATATCCTCAACGCCGAGGATTCGACAGTTCAGTTCATGCAGCATGTGCTCGAGGAAGTCTTGGAGCTGTTTCCGAGCGAGTTCATTCACATTGGCGGTGACGAAGCCCCGAAAGACTTCTGGGCAACGAGTCCGCGCATTCAGCAGCGCATCCGCGAGCTCGGTCTCTTCGGTGAAGCGCAGCTGCAAAGCTGGTTCATTCACCAGATGGATGCGTTCCTCACGTCAAAAGGGCGCCGGCTCATTGGTTGGGACGAGATTCTGGAAGGCGGTCTCGCGCCCGGTGCGGCGGTGATGTCCTGGCGTGGTTATCGCGGCGGAATCGCAGCGGCGAAGGAGGGTCACGATGTCGTGATGGCGCCGACGACGTACACCTATCTCGACTACTACCCGACGCGCAACAATCGACGCGAGCCGCTCGGCATCGGTGGCTTTCTGCCGCTGGATTCGGTGTACGCGTTTGAGCCTTTGCCTCCGGAGTTGTCGCCGGAGGAGGCGCGGCACGTGTTAGGCGCTCAGGCGCAGCTGTGGACCGAGTACATGCCGACATCGCGCCAGGTCGAGTACATGGCGTTTCCGCGGCTCGGCGCACTGGCGGAGGTCGTCTGGACGCCCGTCGAGCGAAAGGATCTGACGGATTTCAAACTGCGTCTTCCGTCGTACCTGAGTCGCCTGGGAAGTTATGGCGTGAACTATCGGCGCCCGCGACCGGATGATGCATCAGGCGTCGTTCCGCGACCTGCGCGGCGGCGGCGTTAGGCAACTACGACGGAGCATCGCCATGAATGAAGAAGCCTTCAATCTGAGTCTGCGCAAGTTTCTCAAGACGTTCGGCGTGACGGCGCAGCGCGAGATCGAGCGCGCCGTTCAGGCCGCGATGGAGGAAGGGCGCCTCGCTGGCCAGAAATCGCTCAAGGCGACGGCCACGCTGCGCATCGACGCGATCGGTCTGAGCGAGACGATCGAGGGAGACATCGCCTTCGAATAGCTCGAGCTCGCCAGGAGTGAACGCGGCCACGTTTTTGCAACACTTGAGGCCGTGGAAAGCCGATTGGCAGGCTCAGCCCGTAGCGATCTCGTTAGGCGCCCCTCGCTCCGCGAGGATTATCGTACGGCGCCCCTGGCGGAACCTTCGCGACAGGTAGTCGCATACCTCGGTTCGGATCTGACGTGCGCGTGGCGCGGACCCTCGCTGCTCGTCGCAACTCGCCACGCCGGAACGGTTGGCGATGCCCCCCTCACAGGCTTCTATTTTCGCGAAGCGCGTCACCTGAGCGGCGTCCGCTTCACGATCAACGGCTCGGCGCCGTGGCTGTGCGAATGCGCCGAGCTGGATACCAACCACCTCGGATTCACGTACATCCATCCGGAACTTGTCAAATTCGGCGGCGGTGGATCCGGAGAAGCCGGCGACGAGCGATCGCGCGACGAGTCCGGCCTGCCGCATCGCTCGCTGGAGATCCAGCTGCGTTACGTCGTGTTGCTGAATCGTCTCGAGATTCGCACGACAATTACAAATCGCTGGACGGAACATCTCGAGTTCGAGCTGGCGTGGCAGCTGGACGCTGATTTCGCTGATTTCCTCGACGTGTCGTCTCCCAAGCCTGATGTTCGCGACGGAGCCAGTGTCGTGCGGCGCGGGAACGTGCTGCGGCTCGCTCGAGGCGACATGGCAGACTACGCAACCGACGTCGTCGTCGATAGCGACAGCACGTGGCTCCTGGCGCACGGCGTCGTCGCGCAGCGCTGCCGGCTGGAGCCGCAAGCGTCGTGTTCGCTGACTTTGACAGTGCGCCCGGATGACTCGTTAGGCATGACCGACGCCGACGCCAGCGAGCGCGAGCGCGCGCTGGCCGACTGGCAGCGCGGATTGGCACGTATCACGACGCCTGGCAACGCGCTCGCGGAACGTATCGTGGCTCGTCACGCGAACGACTTCGCCGCCTTGCCTCTGATGGAGGGTGCGCCTGACGAGTGGCTCGCAATGCAGGCGGGAGTTCCGCTGTATCCCGCGCTCTTCGGGCGCGACGTCGTCACCGCCGGGTGGCAAGCCGCGTTGCTCGATCGCGGTACGGCGCTCGACGCTGCGTTGACGCGATTGGGCCGGCTGCAGGGAACACTGGACGATCCGCAGCGCGACGAACAACCCGGCCGCATCGTGCAGCAAGTTCGGCGCGGGCCGAACACAAAACGCGGCTCACCGTTTGGCAGGTACTATGGTGACTTCGCGAGTCCGCTCATGTACGTCATCTCGCTCGCGCAACTGTACGCATGGACAGGGGACGCTGATCGCATCCGCAAGCATTGGGACGTCGCGCGACGCATCTTGGACTGGGCGCGCGAGCGTGGCGATTGCGACGGCGACGGCTACCTCGAATACTCCACGCAAAGCGCCGTCGGGCCGACGCATCAGGGGTGGAAAGACTCGGGCGACGCGATCGTGCAGCGCGACGGCACCCCGGCCCGCGGGCCAATCGCGACGAGTGAATTGCAGGGGTACTGGTACGCGGCGCAGCAGATGATGGCCATCCTGAGTTGGGCGTTAGGCGAGCGCGATGACGCGGCGGCACATTGGGATTCGGCGCGCGAATTGAAAGAGCGCTTCAACCGCGATTGGTGGCTCGAAGAGGAATCCATTCCTGCGCTTGCAATGGACGGCGACAAGCAGCTCATGCGATCGCCGGCGTCGAACGCAGGGCATTGTCTCGCGTGCGGTATCCTCGATGAGGAGCACTTGCCGCGCACAGTGGGCCGCCTCTTCGCGGCTGACATGTTCAGTGGGTGGGGGATCCGCACGCTCTCGAGCGCGCATCGTGCGTACGATCCGCTCAGCTATCACCGCGGCAGCGTGTGGGCAGTCGAGAACGCGACGATCGCATTCGGGCTGCGGCGCTTTGGGTTTGACGATCGCGCGCTGGACATCGCGAAGGGACTCTTCGATCTGGCCGCGTTGTATCCCGACTCGCGGATTCCGGAGACCGTAGGTGGTTATAGCCGCATTGAACATGCGACACCGGGCGCATATCCGCGCGCAAACCCTGCGCAGCTGTGGAACGCGAGCGGTATCGCACTTCTCATTCACGTACTGGCGGGATTGCAGCCGGTCGGGCCGCTGTCTCTCCTGGTAGTCGATCCGGTCCTTCCCAGCTGGCTTCCCGAGATTGTAGTCCACGATCTCAAGTTCGCCGGCGCCACCGTGAGCCTGCGCTTCTGGCGCGACAAGAACGGAGCCTCGCACACGGAGACGTTGCGCAAGCGCGGTACATTCCATCTCGTTAGGCAGCCACCGATCGAATCGCAGCGCGTCGGCTGGCGCGATCGCTTTACGGCACTCGCTGACCGAGTGCTCCATCATTGAGGATCTTGTCATGCAGCAGACGCTGAAACCGATCGGTGAACAAGTCGTCGTGATCACCGGTGCCTCGAGCGGCATCGGTCTCGTGACGGCGCAGATGGCGGCCGAGCGTGGTGCGCAAGTCGTGCTGGCGGCGCGCAACGAACACGATCTCGCGAGCGCAGTCGCCGCGATTCTCGCGCGTGGCGGACGCGCGATCTATCAGGTCGCCGACGTCAGCGAGCCCGCTCAGGTGCACTCGATCGCGGACGCGGCCGTGCGCGAGTTCGGTCGCATCGATACCTGGGTGAATAACGCAGGAGTCGCACTGTACGGACGATTGACGCACCTGCCGCTGCGCGACATGCGCCGTCAGTTCGATGTGAACTACTGGGGCCCGGTGCACGGAAGCCTAACGGCTATTCCGTTCCTCGCCAGAGAGGGAGGCGCGCTCATCAACGTCGCGAGTGCGCTCGCCGATCGGGCGATTCCGCTGCAGGGCAACTACTGCGCCGCGAAGCACGCGCTCAAAGCGTTCACCGACTCGCTGCGCATGGAGCTGGAGGAGGATGGTCTGCCGATCTCGGTGACGCTGGTCAAGCCAGGATCGATCGACACGCCGCTGTTCGAGAAGGCGCGCTCATATCTCGGTGTCGAGCCGCAGCCGGTTCCTCCCGTGTTTGCGCCCGAAGCTGTTGCCGATGTGATCCTGGACTGCGCGGAACACCCACGACGAGACGTGATTGTGGGAGGAATGGGAAAAGTGATCAGCCTGGCGAACGCTGCGCCGCGGCTCGCCGATCGCTATATGGAGCGCACCACGTTCGATTCGCAGCGCACTGATCTCGTGCTGTCAGATTCCCGGCGCGACAACCTGTACGAACCCGTGCCATACGACGGCGGCGAGCGGGGACGGAATTGGAGCGGCCGCACGCTACAGCGCAGCGTATACACCACGGCGGTGTTGCATCCCAAGAAAGCGCTGGCGATGGCGGCGGCGACCAGCCTCGTGCTGTTCGGCAGCCTGCGGCGCCTCAAGCGCTCGTTAGGCGCTGCTCGTGATGGGTCTCCACGGCCACCATCTCCTCGCCCTCAGCGTTAGCGCTTCCTCGCGGTGGATCGTTTGGGCCGCGCTTTCCTGGCTTTGTTCGATGTTCGTGGCGACTGTACGTCGGGTTGATTCAGGAGCTTCTTGGGCGCGGTCAATCGATAGGCGTCGCCTAACTGCGCGGCGATGGCATCCCAATCAGGTGAGCCGTCGAGATAGATGCCGACCCATCCCGATGGACCGACGTACGGTGGGCTGAAGAAGCGGTCTGGGTCGCTCTTGATCAACAGCTCCTGATCGATGTGCGTCGCCTTGCACCAGATGGCGTTTCGCCCTGCGCCGTGATGGTTCTGCCCACTCGCGTACATCGCGAAGAGCTTGTTGCGCACGCGAAACGTCGGCGCACCCCAGGCGATGACTTCATGCGCGTGAGGAAGTGCCAGGCAGACTTTGCGTACGCGATGCAGTGGTGACTTCGGCATTCGGCTCAGATCAACAGATTCACCGCGGACCAACGCGAACAAGATCGCGGACCTACGCGGACAACTTCAAGATTATTGGTCCGTCATTCCTTGTGCGTCCGTCCGCGCTGTGTCCGCATTCGTCCGCGGTGAAGCCTTTAGGCCCGGCGGGCCTTCGATCGGCCCGCTTTGCGTGTCGGTGGGTCGACCTTTGTCGGAATCTCGTACCAGATCTCGAATTCGTAGCCGTCGGGATCTTTCGCGAAGAGATATGGCTCGCCGGGTACGAATTCGCCCTGATCCGTCACCGTGCCGCCGGCGTCGCGCACCGCCTTCACAGCGGCGTCGATGTCAGACGGCTTCGTTAGGCGGAAGCCGAAGTGCGCCACGCCACCGCTCTTGCCGGCTCGCTTGGGATTGCGCTCGAAGACGAGCACGTCCCGGCTGCCTGGCGTCTGCGCTTGAACGAAGTCATCGCTGCGCCAAACACACACGACGCCCAGGACGGCCTGATAGAAGGCCAGCGAGCGCTGCGGATCGCGTACCGCGAGCGCGATGTGGGTGAGGCCGTAGGTCTTCAGCACGATCGTTTTGCGAGCTACGCAACCACGGAGAGCACACAGAGAAGCGCAAAGGGCAACAACGTCTTTTGCGCTTTCCTCTGCGCCCTCCGTGGTTCAGTTGATATCTCTTCGTTTATTGCACGATCTTTTGGGTGCTGCCTAACGCGTACTTGGTGAGCCAGGCGTACTCGCGGCGCACTTTGTCGATCTGATGGTAGTACTCGCTCAAGCCGTGACCCTCGCGCGGGTAGAACACCAGCTCGACGGTCTTCCCGCGATCCTTCAGGTTCCGGAAGTACTCCATCGGCTGGCCGATCGGCACGCGCTGATCATTGCCGCCATGCAGCATCAGTAACGGCGTCGTCACGCGTGACGCATACTGCACCGCGGATCGCGAACGATAGAATTCGAGCGACTTGTTCGTTAGGGTGCCGTCCAGCTGCGGCATGCCGTCGTAGAAAGTGCCGATGTATCCCGGGATATCCGTCGTGCCGTACATGCTTTCCATATTCACGAGACCGGCGCCCATCATCGCGGCCTTGAAGCGACTCGTCTGGGAGACGACCCAGCCGGTCATGTAGCCGCCGTAGCTCCATCCTGTGACAGCAAGACGCGTCGAGTCGGCGATGCCGCGTCGCAGGAGCTCATCGACGCCGCTCATGATGTCGCGGAAGTCGCCGCCGCCCCAATCCTTGATGTTGCCGCGCATGAACTTCTCGCCGTAGCCCGTCGATCCGCGCGGATTCGGATACAGCACCGCCCATCCCTGGCCAGCATAGAACTGACCTGGTGAACCCCAACCAGATTTGAAGCCATTCGTGTGCGCGCCAGTCGGGCCGCCGTGCACGTCGACCCTCAGCGGATAGCGCTGTCCCTGCTGATAGCCTACGGGCTTGAGCAGAATCCCCTCGACGGTCCAGCCATCGTTGCTCTTCCACGTGATGACTTCGGCCTCGCCTAACGCAAATCCGGCGATCTGTGGATTGACGTTGGTCAGCTTGCGCGGATTGGCGAACGTGGCGTCGCTGACGTACACATCGGCCGGCGACTTGGGCGAGTCCATCGCGAACGCGACGACGCTTTCGTCCTTCGAATACGACGGCGCCCGCATCATCGTCCCTTTGACGATCTGCGTGTATTTCCCGGTTGCGATGTCATAGCTGAACGCCGAGGAATACACGTGATCCTGCGCGCTGAAGAGGATCTTCGTGCCATCCTTGGACCAGCGGAGCCCGCCGACCGAGTAGTCGAACTGCGCGCTGCCGACGTTTCTGGCTGTCTTGGCAGCGACATCGTACAGAACGAGCTGTGTGTTGCGCAGCGTTCGGGGATACATGCCGTCCGCGTTCGCTTTCCACTCCTCGGTGATGGCGCCGAAGGCGAGCGTCTTTCCGTCAGGAGACCACTCGGGTGCGGACTGCAGCGTCATGTTCGCCGGCGTCGCGATCTTTTCGGTCGCCTTGCTAGCGATCGTGACGATCAACCCTTCGCGACGTTCGTCCCGTATCAGCGTCGTCGGCCGAGTGAGGATCGTTAGGCGTGTATTGTCCGGTGACCAGTCTGGCGCGCCCGCCACGGTGAACTCGCCGCTCGTGATCTTCGTCGCCTGTTTCGTAGCGACATCGATGACCCACACATGCGACATGCGCATGTCACCTTCGAAGGGTTTGGGATCGTCGCGCCGCCGGATCTTGGCGTCCGCCTCTCGCGTCAGGGAGTCCGTCGAAAGGAACGCGATCTTCGATCCATCCGGAGACCAGGTGTAACCGCTGACCCCGTCCTTTACCGTGGTAAGCTGCCACGCTTCGCCGCCGTCTGTGCGCATGAGCCAGATCTGCGGGCGCGGAGCGTCGTCGCCGGTCGCGCTGCCACGCGCCGCCGTAAACGAAATAAAGCGACCGTCGGGCGACCACTGAGGGTTCGACTCTCCGCGCTCGCCGTACGTCAATTGCCTCGCATCGCCGCCTTCTGCCGAGACGATGAATACGTGCGAGCGCATCTCATGGCGATCGCCGCGGCTCGTGTCCTTGGCAGCGGGATGCTCCCAACCCGAGACGCTGTAGAGCACTTGCTTCCCGTTAGGCGAGATCGCGACACCTCCGACGTTCTTTATCTCCATCATGTCGTCGACTGTCATCGGACGGCCTTGCGCCTGTACGGCCGACGCGAACAACAGCAGGAAGGTTGTGCGCGACGCACAGCGGGTCAGAACATCGATTCGCATACGGACTCCGGGTGGGATTGTGCGAGGTTGCAATCATGCTGCTGGGTCTGGTATTGCGCCACCCAACCCCCGAAAGCGGGAACGCAGATGAACACGAAACCGACGCAGAGGACGCAGATACAGCGGCGACTTAATTAACAGCACTAAACCTGCGTTATCTGCGACAGTTTCTGCGTTTATCTGCGCCCCCGCTTTTGACTTTCAACTGACTGGCACCAGGACTAGTGTCGGTTGAGGCGATGGCTGAGTGAGGATAACCTGCTTGACCTTCCCCGCTTCAAACTCATAGTCCACAAAGAATCCAGCTGGCACACCACCACCTGTGAGCTTGAACCGCGTCGGCGACTCGGCTACGAGCGTATAAACGGGCTGACCGGGGACGTTGAACTTGAGCTGCCCGCCGACGACCTGCACCTCGAATTCAACCGGCAGGTCCTTCGGTTTGAACTTGCCTGCGAACTTTGGTAAGTCCGACGCAGCGAGCGTCACCTTCGCCGTCGTATCCGCCTTCTCTGGGACGCGCCTGAACTCCGCGATTCCTTCGATATCGGCTTTCGACGGCTTGCCGCTCGCGTCAACGGTGAAGGTGATCATTGACTTGCCGAGGCCGCGATCCTTCCACGTCGCGCGGAACGTGTCGTAGTGCCAATGCTCCGCCGTTCCATCGAACGCCGCACCGTATTGGATGTGGAGGGCGTCTCCTTCATTGGCAACCTTCAGGTCGCCGTACATGCTGTCGCTGTACGTCCCTGCATAGTCGCTCAGCGCGAGCGACGGCTTGGTCCCCTGCTTCCGCGACTTCTCCATGTTGGCGAGCGCTTCTTTCCCCTGCTTCTCCGCCGCGGCGATGATCTTCAGCGCATCAGCGCTGTGATCGCCTAACGGGGCGCCGAGGTAGTGATCAAATACTCGATAGGCAAGCACGTCGGCGATGAGCGCGCCGTTCAGGTTCGTGAGCACCACCACGCCCATCTTCTCTTCGGGCATCATCGCCACGTGCGCCGACATCCCATCGATATTGCCGCCGTGTTGCACGACGAGGCGCCCGCGATAGTCCTGCAGGAACCAGCCAAGCCCATACGCTGCCAAGTGCGCGCCGGGAGCCGTGGCCTTCCAGAATCCCTCCATTGGAATGACGGTGTGCGCTTTCCACATCTCCGCGTGTGATCCGCCGGTAATGAGCGCCTTGCCCATCCATTTCCCGTCGTTCAGGTGGAAGCGGACGTATTTTGCCATGTCCACGACGTTCGAGTTGATGGAACCGGCCGGCGCGATATTGTCGATGTTGCGATAGGGAACGACGCGCACGGTGTCGTCGATCTTGCTGTGCGGCTGCGCGACATTGCTCTGGCCCGCGAGCTTGTTCGTGCTCGTGTTGCTCGAGGTCATGCCTAACGGCTGGAAGATGCGCCGTTGAATGAAATCATCCCAGGACATGCCGGAGACGTGTGCGACGACCTCGCCTGCCGCGAGGTACATGATGTTCTGATAGCCGAACTGCGACCTGAAGCTCCAGGACGGCTTGAGGTAGCGCACGCGCTGCAGGATGTCGTCGCGCGAATAACTGTTCCCGTACCAGAGCAGGTCGCCGCGCGAGAGACCGCTGCGGTGCGAGAGCAGGTCGCGCACGGTGAGCTCCCGTGAGGCATACGGATCGTACAGCTGAAGGCTGGGCAGGTACTTCGCCGCCGGATCGTCCCACTTCACTTTTCCTTCGTCCACGAGCATGGAGACGGCCGCCGCCGTGAACGATTTGGACGCCGACCCAATGGCGAAGAGCGTGTTTTCGTCGACGCGCTCGGGACTGCCGAGTTTGCGCACGCCGTAGCCTTTCGCGTATACGACGGAGTCGTTGCGCACGACGGCGATGGCGATCCCCGGTACCTCGTGGTCGTGCATCGCCTTTTCGATGTACGCGTCGAGACCGGCGAGCGGGCTGGCGGCAGGCTTGCCGCGCTGCGCGTGCGCCGCGAAGGAGACGCAGACGAGCAACGCGGCGCTCGTTAGGTGCGTGCCAGTGAGCTTGCGCTTCATACTCTGCTCCAGATAGGAAGAATCACTGCGGCGTGCGCCCCGGGCCGTACAGCACGTGGCCGGCGCGCGCATTGGTGTGTTGTCCGCGATCGATCGTCACAACGCCATTCACGAGCACGAACTCGATGCCGGTCGGACTCTTGAGCGGATTCGGGTACGTCGCTTGATCGTTCAATGTTTCCAGATTGAAGACGACAACGTCGGCCCAGTTTCCTTCGCCGATGGATCCGCGATTCGGCAGGCGAAAACGCGTCGCGGGCCAGGATGTCATCTTGCGTACTGCCTGCTCCAGTGTGAGCGTGCCGCGCTCTTTCACATAACGAGAAATGACGCGCACGTGGTTCCCGTACGCGCGCGGGTGCGGCAGGCCGATATCGTCACCGGCTGTCATGCTGAGCGCGGCTCCCGCGTCGCTCCCGATGCTCGTCCAGGGGAACTTGAGCGCCGTTTCGACGTCGCTTTCGCTCATCATGTGGTAGATCGCCGTGACGCGCCCGCCGCCGGCGAGCACGATGTCCCATGCGGCGTCGGCCGGCTCCTTGCCCATGTCTTTGGCGATCTCGGTCAGCGATTTGCCCTGATACTTGGCGTATTCAGGGTTCCGCGCGTTGGCCAGGACTACGCCGTCCCAACCGCCGGCTGCTTCGATAATGTTCCACCATCCGGGCGAACCGGTTTGCAGCTCGCGTTTTAGCCGGGCGCGAACCTCCGGAGACGTTAGGCGCGCGCGCAGCGAGTCCACGCCGCCTTCAAAGGCCCAGCTCGGGACCGTCGCTTCGAGTCCGGTACCGCCCGCCGTGTACACGTACATGTCGGCCGCCACGTCGACGCCGCGCGCGCGCGCCGACTCGATGGTCTGCCTAACGCTGTCCATGAGCACGCCCCAACCCGGCTTGAACGCGACCTTCAGGTGAAAGACCTCTCCGGGCAGCCCGGCACGTTCCGAGATTTCGATGACTTCCTTCACCGAGGTCACCACTTCCTTCCCTTCCCCGCGGATGTGGCTCGCGTAGATGCCGCCGTACCTGGCGGCCACTTTCGCCACCTCCACCAGCTCGTCCGTCGTCGTGAACGAGCTCGGCGGATAGATGAGCGCCGTGGTCATGCCGAACGCGCCGGCACGCATGGCGGTATCCATACTCGCCTTCATCTGCTCCAGCTGCTCAGCGTTAGGCTTGGCCGCCGACATTGCCATGACGCGTGAGCGCGCCTGAGTCTCGCTGTAGTAGCTCCCGAAGTTGATGCTGATGCCCTGCTTTTCGAGCGTCGCGAAGTACTCGCGGATGCCGCTCGCCGGCACGGGAAACCCACCTTCGCCGCCGATCGCCGTCGTCACGCCCATCTTGAGCTTGTTCTCGGCGAGACCGTTGCGACGCAGCACGCCGCCCGATTGATCCATTACGTCGATCCACCCGGGCGACACGTACAGACCCTTGGCGTCGATCTCACGCGCACCGCGCGCCGTGACGCGACCGATCTTCGCGAACTTGCCGTCTTTGATAGCCACATCAGCCAGGATCCACGGATTCCCTGAGCCATCCAGCACACGACCGTTGCGGATGACGATGTCATACTCCGCCGGGCCGGTGCGGGCACCCGCGTCTGGCGCGGGCGGACGACCAGCCAGGACCGCGGGGTTCGGTGCCGTCTCCGGTTGCCGCCTGGAACAGGCAGCGACACCTAACGCGAAGAGAACGGCGATCGTGCGCACCGCACCGTTCATGGCTGCCCTCAAACCGTC
Source organism: Gemmatimonadaceae bacterium (assembly GCA_036555845.1). Classification (GTDB taxonomy): domain Bacteria; phylum Gemmatimonadota; class Gemmatimonadetes; order Gemmatimonadales; family Gemmatimonadaceae; genus DASYRX01. The sequence continues at coordinate 26,954 of DATBKN010000394.1, forward strand.
GCGGCAGAACTGAACGCGCGGTCGCCGGATCATAAAGCGCTCCGATGTGATGTGGGTACTCACCACTGTCCTCTCTCACCGAGCGAGTCGATGACACGGCCCAATCGCTCGGCGGCATTGCGCCAGTTCGTTTGCACGGCGGTCTGCGCGGCTTCACGGTCGCCGGCGCGGATCGCTCGGATTATCACGTTGTGTTCCGCGATCGATGCGCCAAGCTCACTCACGAGCAGACTCACGTAGATGCGCTCGTAGCGCTCCGCCTGGGGCTTCACGGCGTCGTGCAGCGCGAGCAAGCGCGGTCCAGCGCCCGCTTCCACATAGCCGCGGTGGAATCGCTCGTCCAGTTCCCAGAGCCTGTGATGACTGGGCTGCTTGGCCGTCGCCGCTTTCTTGAAATCGTCGTTGATGCGCTGCAATCGTCCAGCAAGTGCCGAGCGCTTCGCGTTAGGCAGGTCCGCCGCGTGCCGCGCGGCAAGGGCTTCGACTTCTGCTACTATATAGAAAAGCTCCCGCGCGTCTTCCCGAGTCAGCGGCGCGACGATCGGGCGCGACTGCTGCAGCGAGGGCGAGTCCAGGATGTACCCTTCCTGCTGCAAGCGCTGCAGGGCGCCGCGCACCGGCGTGCGACTCACGCTCAAGCGACTGGCCACATCGGTCTCGACGAGGCGCGTGCCCGGCGCGAGCTGCCCTTTCACGATCAAGTCGCGCAGCTTGCGATAGACAAGCGTGGGCCGCGCTGCGTGACGCGCGCCGTCTCTCGAGTTGGGCTTCATTGCTGTGTCCATCCGGTCCAACCGGGTCCGCGCACTACTCTGCCGGGCTTTGCACCGGTATGGCGTCCATCATCGAGCACTTGTGTTCCATTGACGATGACGTGCTTCACGCCGACCGAAAGTTGATGCGGCTCGGCGAACGTGGCTTTGTCGATGATCGCGTGCTCGTCGAAGATCGCGATGTCGGCGTACGCGCCTTGCCGCAGCGCGCCGCGCTCGCGCATGCCGAGCCGATTGGCGACAGCAGAGGTCATCTTGCGCACTGCGTCCTCGAGCGGAATGACTTTCTGCTCGCGAACGTAGAAGCCGAGGATGCGCGGATAGGTACCGTAGGCGCGCGGGTGCGTCAGCGCACCATTCGTGGAGTCCGGGTCCCACGCATCAGCGTCGGTACCGAACTTCATCCACGGTTGCCGCATCTGCAGCCTCACGTTGTCCTCGTTCATCATGAATACGATCATGCCGACGCCGGCATTCTCGGCGAGGACGATGTCGAGCGCGGTGGTGGCCCAGTCCTTGCCTTCTGCTTTGGCGACTTCGGCGAGCCGTTTCCCTTCGTACTTTTTCAGCTCGGGCGTCGTCAGGCCGACGATCATGACGCCGTTAGGCGTCGCCAAGCCGCAGAGGTTTTCCCAAGTCGTGCGGTCCGAGCGCATCTCGGCGACCATCTTCGCTTTGGTCGCGGCGTCCTTGATGTTGTCCAGCAGCTTGTTCCCTTCGGCTGACCAGGGCGGTGCGCACGCGGCGAGGCCAGTGCCGCCAGCCACGTATGGATACATGTCCGCCGAAACGTCCTGGCCCGCCGCACGAGCGGAATCGATCTTGGCGATCGCCTGGCTCCCCTTGGGCCAGTTGCGTACACCGCCTGCCTTGAGATGGAAGATCTCGACCGGGACGCCGCCTTCCTTGCCGATGCGCATCGCTTCGTCAATCGCCTCGAGATAGGCGTCGGCTTCGGAGCGCATGTGCGTGATGTAAAGACCGCCTAACGGGGACATCGCTTTCGCCACCTCGATCAGCTCTTCTGTCCCTGCGTAGCGCCCCGGCGGATAAATGAGCGCGCTGGCAACTCCAAAAGCGCCGTCGCGCATCGCGTTGCGCGTGATCGCGCGCATGGTATCCAGCTCGGCGGCGCTCGGCGTTCCCTGTGCCGCTCCTTTTGCGTAGACACGAATCGTTTCGGCGCCGAGGAACGAGCCGACGTTCACGGAGATGCCGTGACGCTGCATCGTTTCCAGCCAGGCATTGAACCCATGCTCTCCGGCAAACGAGTCGATTACAGCGGCGAGCGGCTGTTTCGGGATTATCGACGCCGCCGTTTTGATCTGTTCATTCGCTGGCGCTGGCGTGCTCCCTTCGCCGAGGATCTCCGTCGTTACGCCTTGCGTGACTTTCGACAGTGCGCGACCATCACCGACCGTAAAAGGGAGAATCGATTGTCCCTGGATATCGATGATGCCGGGGATCACGACGAGTCCACGTGCGTCGATGCGTTTGGTCGCAGCTGCGGAGTCGAGCAGACCGGCTGACGTTATGCGCGCGATACGGTCACCACGAACAGCGACGTCGCCATAGAACCATGCGCTGCCAGTTCCGTCAACGATTTTGCCGCGGCTGATGACGATGTCGTATGCGCCCGCCATTTCGTTTGCCGGGGGCGGTGAGCAACCGGCGACGAAGAGGGCGGCGGCGGCGGCGCGTATGACGGGGGCGGCGTGCTTGCGGATCATGGCGTGTCTGTGCAGTTTGTACGCCAGAATTGTATACAAAGATGCGGTTGATTCTATCGGCGTGCACGCGCATCGCAAGGGAGGTCTGAGAGAAGCCAGATGACCGACGTTGCCGGGCGCAGGACGCGCGAGGAGGCCACCGATCGACGCTCGGACGGCGTCGTGATCCGCGACTGCGCGAGTCTCGAAGACTACCAAGAGTGTGTGGCGATTCAGGAGGAAACGTGGGGCCGCGCGTTCAGCGAGCGGGTACCCGCCGCGATCCTTCGCGTCAGCCAGCGCATCGGCGGAATCACTGCCGCGGCATTCGACGCCAACGGGCAGATGCTCGGCTTCGTGTTTGGCATGACTGGCGTGGACAAGGGCGATTTGGTGCACTGGTCCGACATGCTCGCCGTGCGGCCGGAAGCGCGCGGCCATCACCTGGGCGAGCGGCTCAAGCAGTATCAGCGCCGAAAAGTCTGCGCGTTAGGCGTACGTCGCATCATGTGGACGTTCGATCCGCTCGTCTCGCGCAACGCGCACTTCAACATCAACAGGCTCGGCGCGATGCCCGTGGAGTACGCCGAGAACATGTACGGCACGACACGCAGCGCGTTGCATGGTGCGCTGCCGACCGATCGCTTCATCGTGGCTTGGGATTGCGCAGCCGCGGCACCAAATCACTCGGCCGACGGAGTCGCGGCATCTGATGCACCGCTGCTCAATCCGGTATCGAACGGCACTCCGACGCTCGCCGCTGTTGGCGATGTCGCGCTGGCGCGCGTGCAGATTCCGATCGACGTTCAGCCGATCATCCAGCAGCAGCCCGTCCTCGCCACGCGTTGGCGTGACATCACGCGACGCGCGATCGGTGAGCGTCTGGCTGCGGGTTATCGAGTGAGCGCGTTCGTACGCGCGGACGAAGCGGGAGACCGCCTCCCGTACTACGTCTTGGCGCGTACCTGAGCGCGATGATCTGCGTCGAGCGCATCGTCCTGCGCGAAATTCGGCTGCCGCTGAAGGAGCCATTTCGTATTTCCAGCGGTGTCATGTCGCACCGTCGCATCGGGCTGCTCGAGCTCTTCGACAGCAGCGGTGCGAGGGCCTGGGCCGAATGTGTCGCGGACGATCTGCCTAACTATTCGCCCGAAACGATCGACACCTGCTGGATCGCGATCCAGCAGTGGGTGGCGCCACGGGTACTTGGCCGGCGTTTCGACGGTGCGCACGATGCGCACGCCGTGCTGGAACAGGACTTTCGCGGCCACAACATGGCCAAGGCCGCTGTGGAGATGGGCCTCTGGGGGCTCGAGGCCACGATTCGCGCGATGCCGCTGGCTCGCCTGGTCGGCGGCGTACGCGAGGAGATCGACGTCGGCATTTCGTTAGGCATTCAGCAGACGCCTGCGCTTCTCGTGCAGAAGGCTCGGGAGGCGCTGGCGAACGGCTATCGCAAGGTCAAGATCAAGATCGGGCCGGGAAAGGACATCGAATACCTTGCGGCCGCCCGCGGGGAGTTGGGCAGCGATGCGCCGCTCATGGCCGACGCGAACAACGCGTATTCCTTGGACGACGCCGACCACCTGGCGCGCTTCGACGAGTTCAACCTGATGATGATCGAACAGCCGCTCGCGTGGGACGACCTCGTGCGCCACGCGGAGCTGCAGCGGCGGATCAAGACGCCGCTCTGCCTCGACGAGTCGATCACGTCGGTGGACCGGGCGCGTGACATGGTCACGTTAGGTGCCGGCCAGATCGTGAACATCAAGCCGGGCCGCGTCGGTGGCTTTGCGCAATCGATCGCCATCCACGACTTCTGCGAAGCGAGTGGAGTGCCGGTTTGGTGCGGTGGCATGTTCGAGAGCGGGATCGGCAGGGCCTACAACGTGGCGCTCGCGTCGATGTCCAACTTCCGCAAGCCGGGTGATACGAGCCCGAGCGC
>DATBKN010000395.1:0-20178 GCA_036555845.1 Gemmatimonadaceae bacterium
GCGTCGGGAAATCAGCCGGCGTAGTGGAGGCAAGCACTGGCGGCGGCGACATCACGATCGGCCCCGTTGCTGGTTCCGTGATCGCCGGCACTGGCGCTGGAACTGTCAGCGTCACGCTGGCCGACGCCGACGGCGAGCCTCAGAACGTGGATATCCACGCGGGAGTTGGTCGCATCACAGTGATATTGCCGCGAGACTTCGAAGGGACCTTCGAGCTCGAGACGGCGTACACGCGCAATTTCAGGCGCGTGACCGAGATCCGCAGCGATTGGGAGCTGGAAATGTCGCACTCCGACGAGTGGGACGATCGCGCGGGCACGCCGCGGCGTTATGTACGCGCGGAGGGAAGGGTCGGCCGCGGACGCGGCAGAATCTTCGTCAAGACAGTAAACGGAGATATCGACGTGCGTCGTGCCCGTTAGGCACGACGCTACCAGGCCAGCTTGATCAGCAGTAGCGCGCCCATGACCTGAATATTCTTGGGCTCTAAGCCTGCGCTGAGCGATGGACGCTCCGGTAGCAGTCGCGTCTCCAGCACTCCGCGCAGCGTGTACTTCTGCCCGATGCGCCGCTCGACGGACGCCCCCGGGATCGCGAGCGATGGCCTCACGCGGCCGAGGACGAACGTATGACGGTCGGTGTACTTACCGATCTCGATGTCGGTTCCCTTGAGCAGTGTCTGGAGCGAACCTAACGAGAGATCGGCAGGTACCTCGGCCGGTGTGATGTTCAGCACGTCGGCGCCTGTCGAAGCAGCCAGATCGGCACGTGCCTGATCGATCAAAGCGCCGAGTGCGATGCTGGCCATCTGGCGCCGCGCCAGCGCGCCGACGTTGCCGGCCAGCGAGGACCCTCCGGGACCGTCGCCTTCCAGCCCGGTGTTCGCGAATTGAAGCAGCGCCGATGACGACTGACCGAACGCCAGGAATGCGATCAGGTCGGATTGAGACATCGTTGGCTGCGCTTCGCTTTCGAGCGACAGGCTGGGCTTTCGCATCGTGCCGCCGATGATGACGCGAATATCCAGCGGGGCACGACCGGCCTGTTTCACTTCGTGCGTAGCGAGAATCTGCAGCACGGGGTTGGGATCCGGTTCGCCCGTAAATCGCATGGAACCCCGCGTCACGGCGAAGCGCTTGCCCATGAATGTGTAGTCGCCCTGGTCAGTGTACAGCGACCCAACGACCGCAAACTGACCGTCAGTCGAAGGGTCGATGCGCACCTTCACCGTCCCGTAGATCTCGACGTTCGCATCAGGCGAGCGCGCGAAAATTCCGCGCCGTGCCTCGATGTCGACATCGACCCGCAGGCCTCGCATCACCGGCGATGGCGGTGCCACGTCGAGCTGCCGCGCGGTCGCCGTGTCGACAACCGCGAAGATCGCAGGATCGTCCGTGTTGATGATGTCGAGGCGTGACGGATCAGGGATATAGATCACGCCATGACGAACGAGGAGATTCCCGTTCACCGTCAGGGTATCCAACGGTCCGGTGATGTGCAGGTTCGCGTCGGCGAAGAGTGAACCGCGCTCGTCGTTCAGTAGCTGCGCGCGAGTAGACTCGAGCGTGACGTTGAACACCGGGTTACCCAGCTCGGCGAGCACGATCACGCCGGAGCCGCGCACCACGCCCACGCTGTTGCCCCGAAGCGAGTCGATGACGAGCGAGTCACCGGACATGTGCAAGCGACCGACGAGGTTCCGGACGACGATGCCGGTTGCAGCGACGGTCACATTGGTAGCGTCCACGCCGAGTGCACCCTCGAACCGCGGCTTCTTCCACGTGCCGCTTACGGCGATGCGGCCGTACGCTCTGCCGCCGATATCCGGAATCTGTTGGCTGAATTCCGAAATAGGCGACAACGGAATGCTGTCGCCTTCAATCGTTAGGGCCAGCGGAGAGTCGAGCAAGCGCGTGCGTACCGAATCGCCCAGCGATAGATCGAGAGGCACGGTTCCCTTGACGGTCGCCAGTTCGCCGTCGTTGGCGCGCTGCACGCGGCCGTCTACAGTCAGCGTGCGGTCGGCGTACTCGAGCGTCGAGCTGATCTCGGGAAACGCCGCGTTCATATAGCGCGGGTCGGTGATGAGGAGAGTTGCGTTGATGCGCGGATCGTTCCGCGTCCCTTCCACAACGCTTCGGAACGTCAGCTGTCCGTCGGCATTGACGTCGCTTTGCAGGAGCGTGAGCCATGGCGCCAGACGCAGACTGTCAACGGCGACCTCGATTCGGCCCGGATCGACGTCAGGCAGCTCGCCGTTGACGAAGATGCGCGCGCCGCCCTTTCCGTCGCGGTTGCGCATCTCGAGCGAGTCGATCGTTATGCCGCGCCCATGCCAACGCACCACGCTCTGCCGCGTCGATGCCCAAGCCGTCGAATCGAAGCGCAAGCTCACTTCGCGCAGCCGCACTTCTCCCTCCCGCGCGCGCACCGCGTAGGCCGCGTCGAGCCGGTACTCCGCGGTGTCGCCAGGGAAGATCGAAAGCTGCACGTCACCTTCCCCGCGCTGATAGCGCCCCTTGAAATGCGTGCTGTCGAGGGCGAAGCCGGCAATGCGCAGAGAGTCGACCGCGCCATCGGCCACGACGGTGTTGTTAGGCGTCGCGGCGTCCGTCCAGCGCGCGTTGACAGTGGTCTTTCCGATGAGGCTCCCGCCCCAGATGACACCCGGCGTGGTCGCTGTGCCGCTGAGATCGAATCGCTTGACGCTTCCCTTGGCTTCACCCGAGGCCGTGATGGATCCAAAAATCGAGTCACGCGGAATAGGCTGGATCGGCGCAACCGGTTTGGGCGCTTCAGGACGGCCCGCGCGCCGGATGTCCGCCGCAAGTTGTGCCGCCGGATTCGACTGGATCTGAACCTCGCGCCGGACTGAGTCCTGATATTGGCGAACGCGAGCGAGCCTAACGTCGAGAAGTGGTCGCGCCGCCACGAGCCCGGTATCTCCAGTCGCGATCCAGCGGCGTAATCCGGCCAGATCACTGATCTGCGCGCGATACCGCAGCGTTCCTTCACGCTCGGCCACGATGCCGAAGGTTCCAGCCACGCTGGCGGAACCGAAGCTTGCCACGGCGCCGAGGGTGTCCAACGTGACCAACCCGTCTTTTGCATTTGCCTTGACGACCACGTCGCGGAATTCGGCGCTATCGACCATGAGCACGCGCAGATTCGCGCCGACGCGCGCATCGACTGTCGCCAGGCGCGTGCCACGCCCTTCTATAGTAGTGACGCCTTCGACTGTGGTTCTCGGAACCGCCGGGATCATCGTTTTGAGATCCACGTCGCGCATGGTGACGGTCGCCGTGTACGTCGGGACGTTGTCGTTAGGCCGGCCGTACGTGCCCTCGATGTGCACGAAGCCCGTGTCGGGCAGATTGAGATCGAGCGTCGTCGCAAAGCTTCGCGAGGTTCCCTGCAGCCGGCCTGTTCCCGTCACTTCACCGCGAAAGTCCGTGCTATCGATGAAGTGTTCGGCGAGCTCGAGTGATACCGGCTTGAAGTTCATGCCGATATCCATGCGCAGACTGTCTCTGATGGCGATGGAGCCGTCACCCTCGACGCGCGAGACGATGTCGTTCTCGCTGTGGACGAGGCGGTACGGTCCGCGCAGCTTCGAGGCTGTCGAGCCGCTCAAGGTCGCATCTATAGTAACGACGCCTGCGACGTGCGGGTCGAACCCGAATTCGTTTGCGACGGTGACTGGTACGCGCTCGGCGTGCACGACGAGGCGGTTCGCGGTCATCGCGTCTGCGAGTCCCAACCCACCGCGAAGCGTGATGCGGAATGGTTCGTGACGCAACGGATCCATGGTCGCGGCGGCGTCGACGCGCATCGCGTCCAACGGTCCCACAGCAGTCGCGCGCCCCGTTAGGTGCCCCGCGATAGGTGACTTCGCCGCCGGCGCGAACTGCTCGATCAGCGCGGTTGGAAGTCTCGTGAACGCCAGATCCGTGTCGCGGAGGCTCGTCGCCGAATCGTCGAGCACGAGTCCGAGCTTGCCCGCCAATTGCGCCGTACCAACGTGGATATCGGCGTTCGTGAAGACGTATTCGCTCGCGCCCGTATCCCGCACCGCGACGGTCATGTCCAGGCGGCCGCCGCCGCTGTCCGGCAGGAGCGGCAGCAACCCTCGGATATCCGCCAGCGCGAGCGTGTCAGCCTTGATCGATCCGAACATGTCGCCGTTGGTGATCAGGTACACGATGTTGCCTTGCGTGCGCGTGCCGGGAAGGTCGAGCCGGAAGTCGGGAGCCGTTACTGTGTCCGGCCCGACGCGAACTTCGCCGGTGAAATGCCTAACGTCGAACGGCGGCGGATTGAACGGCCTCGCGATCATGGCCAGCGAATCGATGTTGAGCACGATGTCGCGACTGGCCGGATCGGCGACGAGGACGCTGGGAAGTCGCGCGTTGATCTTCTCGAATTCAATGGTTTGCCGTAATCCATACTCCGCTCGATCCACACGGGTGCGCGTTTCGCCAGCGAGGGCGGCGCGGATCACGCTGTCCTTTCGCGCTCCGGTGAATCCCTCGTCAGGCGACCACGGCCGCTCCACGACAATCGAGCCATCGAGCATCGTCACATCCCGCAACATCACCCAGTCGCCGAAGCCGAGCGTGGAATCCGTGCCGCCGTTCTCACCGCGAAAAAGCCGTTCGTAGTTCCAGTCCTGCTTCGGCGTCTTCACGAGACGGATGCGCGGCTTGATGAGCGTGAGGTGCGAGATTGCGATGCGTTTGGAAAGCAGCGCCGTGGCGTTGACGCGCGCCGAGACTCTCTCCGCGCTGAGGAACGGCACGCCGTTCGAGTCCGCGATCCGCACGTCGACGAGCGCGAAGTCGCCGAGGATGTTCCCCTCGATGCGCCCGATATCCACGACCCCATTGACGCTCTGGCTTATCTTGTCCAGCGCCAACGAGCGCACGCGGTTGCGGCCGTAGTCGCTGCGGGTGAGCACGGCGAGCGCGCCGATGCCGAGCAACGCGAGCACCAGCGTGATGACGAGTCCGATCCGCAGGCCGCGCCGCATCAGAAGGCCGGCCCGATGGCGAGGTGAAGCGTTAGGCGATTGAGCACCTTTCGCAGGGAACGGCCGCTCGTCTCGGACTCGTCGAAGCGCCGCCGCGTCTTGAGCGTCACGAGCTGCAGGTTGCCACTACTGTCGCTCACCTGCGTGATGACGGGCAGATCGTCCACCGTCCTCGGCCGGACGCCGAGATCCAGCCGCACGGGACCGATCGGCGTCGTGAAGCGCACTCCGAAGCCTGGCGTGATGGCGCCCGTCGCGCCGAACAGGTCGGAGAATCGTCGCGTACCGACGACGGCTCCGTCGAGAAAGACGGCGCCGGTCAGTCCCCGCGCGAATGTGATCGGAAAGCGGTATTCTACGCTCGCTTCCGCCAGCGACGTACCGCCTAACGGGCGAGGCTGAAAGTCGCGCGCGCCGACGCCTGGTTGATTCGGATCACAACTTCCATCGACCAGCTGACTGACCGTGCAGGACGTGCTGCGCGACGTGTCGGTGAGTTTGTTCGGATCGATCGTCAGGACGCGCGGCCCAAGCTGGTTCTCGCCATACCCGCGCACCGACTGCGACCCGCCGGCGAAGAACTGCTTGCGCGGATGCAGGACCAGTGACGCCGTATCACCGGGCACGCCGAGCGTGCCGTTGGTCCCCGGCAGCGCTCTGACGAAGCCGAGCCTAACGCGCGCCGCGAGGACGCTGTTGCGCGACGTGCGAAAGTACTTGCTCGCTGTGGCGCTCGCGCGGGCATACTGGTAGTCGGACGCCGTGAAGCGCGAAGCATATTCCAGCTCGACGCGTCCGCGCATCCCCTGTGTCGGTGTGAAGGGGCTGTTTGTGCCGTCGTAACGCGTAACGAATGCGACCGGCGACAGCGGATGGCGCCGAGCGAGCACGCGCACGGTCGATGGAACGCAGACACCAGCCACGACACAGAAGTACACGTCAGATGCTTCGATGCGCGACGCTTCGTAGGTATAGCCGAGTGTCGTGTTGGTGCGGCTGCCGAGGTCGCGCGTCATCGACATGGTTGCGCCACCGCCCACGTCAGTGACGACGCCCGGTACGCTCCTGCGGTGCGTGAACACAGTCGCGGTCAATTGATTCCCTGCCGTCAGGAACCACGGCTGGTTCAACTCGACGCTCGCGGACCACGTCGGTCGCAGAAACGGCGCCCGCTCAGCGGGCAGCGCACCGTTCGTCACATCATAGAAGACGCCGTTGCCGTTCAGCTGATTGGCGAGCAGGTTGCTCACCGTCCCGCGCAGCGTTAGGCGACGGGCTCCGCCCATGAAGTTGTAGCGCGTGAACAGTGATTCGAACTGCAGGAAGTCCGCTGTCGTGAAGCCGGCCGTGAGGTCGATGTTGCGCAGCGGCGCTTCCGTTAGCCGCACCTCTACGGTCTTCGCGCTGTCGCCGCTCGGCTGCGCAGCGACCTCGACTTCGGAAAAAAGGCCGGAGAGGTACAGGTCCCTCTGACTCTCGAGCAGCGCACTGCGGCGATACAGGCCGCCCGGCTGCAAGCGCAGCAGTCGGCGAACCGTCACGTCAGTGACTTCCTTGTTGCCATCGATATCGATGGCGCGCACGATCGTGCGTGGGCCCGGCTCCAGCACGAGCGTCACGGGACCGGCGTTGCGCGCGTTGTCAACCTTGGAGGTATCCAGCTCGACGATCGCATCGGCATAACCTCGATCCCACAGGGCCGCGTGAAGCAGATAGATGCTCGAATCCATGGCGACGAGGTCCAATGGATCCTTTTCCTTGAGCTGGACGGCGCGAGACACCACAGTGCTGGGAAGCACGCTGTCCTTTTGCTCGACGCTGAGTTTCTCGATGATCGTCGGCTCGTTTTCTTTGATATTGAACGCGACGCGCACGCCGCCGCGCGCCGTACTCACGTTCGATGATACCGCGATGTCGCGATAACCACGTCGCCAGTAAAAAAGACGGATGCGCAGTTCGTCGCGCCTGAGCTCCGCTACATCGAGATAGCGGCGATCGCTGAAAATGGGCGATCGTGTGATGAGGCAGATCGGCGCATACAGAAGGTTCTTGCACTTGCTGCTCTTCGTCGCGAGCCCCTCGGCGAGCAGGCGCTGATCGACCTTGGACACGCCACGCAGTGCCACCGATCGGACGAGCGGATGTTCTTCCGGCTCTCCGTTCTTTTGTGCGGCGGCAGCGGCCGCAACGACGAGAGGCGCGGCGAGTGAGAGCGCCCTAACGAGTAGGCGGGCACCGCGCGCATGCACGGTCATGTGGCGGCGACCGGATCGCGCACCGCGCCAGCCATCGGCTTTGGTGCGCGGAACTTGTAGGTCGAGTACTGATACGTGAACTCGGCGCCGAGCAGGACGATCTGCGCGGAGTAGTAAACCCACACGAGAATGATCGCGATCGTGCCTGCTGCTCCAAAGGGCGATGCGATCGCGGTGCGGCCGAGGTAAAGACCGATCAAACGCTGGCCGATCGAGAAGAGCAGCGCGGTCGTGAGCGCGCCAACGAAGACGTGTCGCCACTGCAACTGCACGTCAGGAAGCACGCGATAGAGCACCGCGAAGAGCGCCGTGGCGACGACGATCCCGACGAGCTGCGTGATCGCGCTGATGACGACGGGCCACGCGCCGGCGCGACCACCCAACCAGGATGCGACGGCGCTGACGCCGGCGCTCACCGCGAGTGACACCATCAGCAGGAAGCCGATCGAAACCACGACACCTAACGAGCGCATCCGGCGTGCAACGAATGACTTGACGTCGAACCACGGACCTGGTTCGGTCTTCACATGCCAGATCTTGTTGAGCGCGGCCTGCATCTCGAGAAACGCACCCGTCGTCGCGAAGATGAGCGCCAGCGTTCCCAGGATCGTGGCGCCCGTTCCTTCTCGTGGCTCGCTCGCCCGTTGCAGGATGGCTTGAATGGCTTCGGCGCCGTCATGACCAATGAGGCCGGCGATTTGGTTGACGATTTGTCCACGAACGGCTTCGTCCCCGAAGGCGGCGCCGGCGATGGCAACGACGACAATGAGGACCGGCGCGAGCGCAAACAGCGTGTAGTAAGCGATTGCGGCACCGTGACGAGGGGCGCTATCTGCAAACCACGACTGTATCGCCTTCCAGAAGAGTTGTATGAAGACACGTGGCGACACGCGGACTCTTCGCTGCTCGGGTGGTCATCGCCAGTGCAAGCCCAGCGCCAGAGTTTGGCGCTCTGGCAGCCCCGGCCATAAGGAGGGCTATGGACGTGGTCGAGCCTGGCTACTACCAGTCAGCGTTAGGCGCCGCCTAACGGGCGCTTTCCCTGCCGAGCTTTCAAGGAAGCAGGTTCCCTTGTTTGACCCGTCGCGTTATGCGCAGAACGTTGCCGAAGTCCTGCAACGGATCCTGTTCCAGCACGATGAAGCTCGCTTCATAGCCATCGCGCAGCGCGCCGATTCTCCGCTTGGGGAAAATCAGCGACGGCGTCGCTTCACTCCACACCTTGAGCAGCTCGAGATTGGACCACACCGCGAGGTCGCTGAGATACAGCGCTTCACTTTGCGAGGTCGCGCGGTTGTTGTCGCTCCCGATCGCGATCGAGACTGCCGCTGCTTTCAGCGTTCGCAGATTCGCAGCGTTAACCGCGTCGCGTCGTGTCTGCGATGGCGTGCGGGTCGCTGTGTTGCCGCGTTGGCCAAATCCAAGCGTCGTCACAACGCTGGTGCGTCGTCGTGCCGCTTCCATGGCGTCGGCCGTGCTCAATACAAATTGGGCCGAGTCGCCGGAGCCTAACCAGCCATACCCCGGCATGTGCAGGATCACGTCGACGCCGCTCGCGACGGCCGTACGAAAGTCGGCCACGTTCTCGATGTGCGCTCCTACACGCAGCCCTGCCTCGTGCGCCCGCCTAACGATCTCAGGCACGAGCGCCGGATCAAGCCCCTTAACCCCCCGAACGGTCGAATCGTCCTTGCGTTTGGCGTATTCGTTCGAGAACAGCAAATAGATCTTGATGAAGTCCGGCTTCCCGGCCACGATCGCCGTCCACTTGGCATCCAGGGCCGCGCGATCGTCGATCGTGTGATAGAATCCCCCCTCCCCATCCTCCGGCTTCCAGGACCCGCGCTCGATATTGCGCTGCGCCAGCTGGGACGGATGCCCACCGCTGACGTTGAGCCCACCGTTGGCGAAGATCACATCTACCGCGTTAGGCTTGTTCACCCTATCCAGCACCGCAGCGGTCGACCGCGGCAGCGAATTGGGATTCATTACGTAGAAAATCCCTTCGGCGATGTAGCGCGCCAGCGTTATGTCGCTGCGCGATGATCCGTCGATGTTATGGTTGTGCGCTTCGCCGAACGGCGGCACGACATACCCGCCGTGAAGGTCGATCGTCGTATCCACGGTGCTCGGCCGGCGCGATTGAAACACGCCGCTCACCGCGTACATCACGCGCGCCTCGAACTCGCGGCCGTTGAACCAGCGACCATTTGTGAATGCGATCGCTGACGGCTGCGCGCCAGCTGTTGCACAAGTCCAGTTCAAACACAGCACCGCCAACATCAGGCGCATGACCAGCTCCGGGCGTTTCAAGGTGCAACTGGATATTGGACAGTAGCGACGTGCGACCGAGTTGAACTACGGCCGGCTTTCACCAGACTCTGACCGAAGGCCCGGTGCCCTCAGCGCGCTAGCGCTTTGCCGGAACGGGTGCCAGGCGATATGTGACGTCCAACCGGATCGCGTGCAGATTGACGTCGCCGCCTACGCGGAAGCCTAACGCTCCCTCCACCGGCAGCGCCGCCCGGTCGAATGCAGCCACTCGCGCACCATTGATACGAACCGTGATCGAATCCCGGCCGATGTCGGCGCGCACGGCATTGCGCGCCGTGGAGTCTCCCCGCTGCACCCGCACAGCCGTGTCAGGCGCCCAGGCCCGATGCGTCATCACGTCCGCTCCGCGCTGGCTCACGACGCTGACAGCACCGTCATGCCTAACTAGAACCGCCGCGTATGTCCGGTTGTCCGGACGCGCCAGCTCGCTGCCCCCGAAGAAAATCCCCCACCCCGCGCTGCTCTGCCCAGGAAAGAGAAAGGCTTCGGCTTCGACGCTGAACTGACCGCGCCCGTCATACGCCGGATGAAAAACGAAGACGCCAGGGCCTGTCGTTAGGTGCCAGCCGGGCGGCATCGCCACGAATGTCCACGATGAGTCGCGAGCGTCGGCCGTCGACGTCTGCCGCGCGGGGCTGTCGAGCACCCATTTCCAGTCGGCTGGCGGTGCTTGCGCAGCAAGCGGCGCCGCGCTGGACACCAACGCAACCATCGAGACTGCAGTCAAAGACGAACGGCGCATGGCAATCCTATCGGTTGGATTCACCCTTCCATTACGCGTGTGCGTTCGTTTTGCGCAAGAAAAAAAGGCCGCATCGTCGATGCGGCCTTTCACTTCAATCTGACGGAACAAGCGCTTGGTCTAGTCTCCTTCGTTGTCGTAAGTGAGCCCTGCGGAACTCCGATACGTCTCGAGAAGATCAGGCCCTCCCCCTCCCCCTCCCCCTCCACCTCCCCCGTCGTCGCCCGCGTCACCTCCGCTGCCTCCTCCGCCACCGTCGGCGCCCACCCCCGCGAGCGCCGGCTCGCTCAGTGAGAAGCTTATCGCACGTCGCGTCCCCTCTGGCCAGTCCGGCATTTGCAGACCAGCTACGAGCAGCCGAAGATCAGCGCCGGACGCGCTGAGAAACTCGGCCGCAGTCGACTGCAGTTGCTCGATGGAAATCGTTAGGTCTCGCGACACGAGCCGTCCTGTGGCCGCGTCGCGCCAGGCCGCATCGCCGACCGCACCACGATCGGCCCAGATCCCGAGATGCCGCACGATGCCAGGCGCTCGCTCCTGGGCACGCTGCGACCGCACAACGGCGGCGAGCGCGAGTGCCAACGATTGAACTGTCGGCTCGCCATAGAGCGTGACCACGTCTCGCGACGGCCGCTCGGAATCGAGCGTGGCCGGCACGGAGTTGACGTGCGCCAGCACCGAAGAATTCTCAGGGCTTTCCTCGAGCATTACGAGGATATCCATCACCCCTCCTACAAAACGCTCCGCAACCCAGCGCGTGCCGCTCGTCGGTGCGCCGTGGCCAGCGGAGCTACGACAACTTTCCAGTGCTATAGACCCTGCGACACCGCAATCCGACACAGTGTTCCGATGTTCCAACCGTCCGGATCACGTCAGCGACTACGCACTTCGACCACACACTTGTTACAACCCAGCGGAGTGCTCAGGCGTATCGGGCAAGTCGCGTACCGAGCGAGAAGGCGATCGCAATCGTCGCGAGATACAACAGAGTGTGTGCAGGAGTCATTTGTGACCACTCCGCTGCGCCGAGCGCGCGCGGGATCGCAAGTCGCGAGACGATCCAGAGTGCGAACGTGATCACAAGTGCGGCGATGAAGAGTTTGCCGCCCCGTAGAGAGCGAGCGACAGCGGTGAAGCAGTATCCCCACACGGCGAGCACCAACGTGTGGACGGCGATTCCAATCGCCGCGTGAAGACTCGTCGGTAACGCGACCGCAGCGCGTGACGCGAGCGTCGCGGCTCCCAGATGAGTGAACGGGGCTAACGACGTCCCGCTGCGCCAACCGTCGCCAACGAGCACGCCCGCACCCGCTGCCGCGGCGAGCAGTCCTGGAAAAAATCGGCGAGCGAGCGAGAGGCGCGGGACGCGAGAGCTCTCGACGCTTACTCTCACTGGCTCTACTTCGGTACTCGTCACTTCGATTTAATCTTTACTCCGTAACCGCCGCGATCCCAATGCATCATCAGCATGTCGTTCTGGACGAAAATGCGAAATCGTTCCTCTGGCTCGGGCAGGGACATGTGCGCGTCGAGTGGAATTCGAACGAGATCCTTGCTGCTATCGTACGCGGTTCCCCATTGGCCGGTTTGCGTGTTCACGACAAGAAATGATTTCGTCGTCGACGGAAGCAGCCAAAGTGTGTACATCCCGGCTGGAACTGTCATGCCGCCGATTTCGAGATCCTTATCTGTCTTGAACTGTGTCGCTGCATTCGCGCCGAGCCGCCACGTTGTGTCATACGGCACAAGCGCGCCCCAGATCGTGCGGCCGCGCTTTGCGGGACGACCGTAGTCGATCCAGAGGTTCGCGCCTCCCACAACCGCAGTGACCGTGTCGCGTGGTGAGGCGACACCCATTGGCTGACCAGCCGCATCCTTCGCTGCCCACTCGGTCGCGATGCTAGCCGCGTTCACTCTGGAATCTGGCGTCACGATGAACTTCTGTGTCGTGAGCGATCCGTCGCCCCGCACGATCTGTCCGCTGCCATCGAGCTTGAATCCGGTGCGAAATCCCTGAATCACGATTTCGGCTGAATCTGAGCCCACGAGCTTCACGTTCACCTGTGCTGGCGCGGCCTGCTGCGGACTGACGCCAATACCGAATACCGGGCCACCGCGTTTGGCAGTCTGAATCGCCAACTCCTGACCTAACCAGGAGCCGCCGATACTCGGCAGCGTCGTCTTCGGCGCGGCGCTGCGCAGGTTCAGCGGCTCGTTGTTGCGGATGACGTCGCGGAACACACTGTCCGCCGTGAACGTCATCTTGAGCGGCACCGCCGGTGCGTTCGGAATCGGTGAGCCGTCCGCCCGCGTTAGGGTCTGCTGATACGACGCCACGCTTCCGTCAGCGTTGAAGCCGATTGCATAGCGCAGAACGTTCGTCTGCGGCAGCCGGCGTACGAGCATTCCGACCACGCGATCGCCGCTGCGCTCGAAGCGTTCGACGCCGATGGTGTCGCTGCCGAGCATAACGACGAATCCGCGCGTTTGTGCCTTCGCGGCAACGGGAAGCGCCAATAGACACGTGACACCAGCTCTAACGATCAAACGTCGCATTTCTTCTCCTAAACGTGAGATTGAGAATCGCTGCTCGCCGTGGGTAGCTGCTACGGGGATTGCGGGCGGCGTACGAGCTGTCCGTCGCGCACCCAGACTTCGCGCCCGACCGTGACAGTGGCGTCTGTGAAAAAGTTCCAGCGCACGTAGCCTCCCGTCACCTTGCCACCCAACTCGCTGTTGTCGCCTAACGAGAGCCGCACAACGCCGGCGCCGTAGCCGTAATACGGAATCCAGCGCTCACCCGTCTCCGGGATCGCGAGCAACGGATTCATTCCGAGCGCGAATTCCCGGAAGCTGCGTCCGGCGTCGCCTGCACGTTGCAGCTCGACATCAACGCCGCCGCGACCCGCTTTGGCTGTGAAGGATGTGACGCGCCCGCGCTCGAAGCGCATGACGAGGCCTTCCACGTGCTCTCCGCCCCAATCGCTCGGCGGAAATGCGATCGTGCCGCTCACTGATTCTTCTATTGGCGCGACCCGAATCGCGCCGGCGGGCAGCTCGATCTCGCGATCGATCAGGTTGCGCGCCTGGCGAATGCGCACCGCCTCCGCGTCCCCGTCCTGTCGCGTCACGGGGCGGTCGCCGATGCGGAAGCGCAGATCGGTGCCGGCGGGCGTCGTGACGCGCACTTCCTGATCACGCATGGCACGTTCGAACTCGCGCTGCACCTGACCGAGCGCCGAGTAGTCTGTTTCGAGCAGCGCGCGCTGATAGAGTGCCGCGCGTGCCGGCGTGACGTCGAGGAGAGCGCCGCCTAGCGAGTAGGCACCGGCCCAGTGAAAGTGGATCGTCCGCACACTCCCGCCCTTGGACGCGGCGAGAAGGCGCTGCATCGCGCCATACGGCGCGTGTGTCACCGTCGCGCCCGGGAGCATTATGCCCACATCCACGTTTGCGAAGTACGCATCCAGCTGCTGAGCAGCCGGCAACCCATCGGTGAACCTGCTGCGCCATGAGGGCGGCGCGGTTCCCGTCACGGCGAGCGCGCCGAGGTCTTCGGCTCCCGCTTCGCGGAGTGCGGCGCGCAGGTGCGGGATCAGCTCGTCCGCCAGCCCAGGTTCGCCGACGAGCAGGACGCGCTCCCCTTTTTCGGGTGTGATGCGGTTGACGATCAGGCGCGCAATGCGCGCCCAGTCGGGACTCGAGCCGGGTTGGGACACGAGGGCTGCTGGCGTTAGGCTCGCGACCGCAAGGGCGACGAGCGAGAAATGAAGCGCGCGCACAAGCCGCATGGAGTGTCTGATGCTATTCGGCCGGCTTCGTCGTTGCCAGCGTCCTGACCTGACCCTGGCGACTCTGGGGCCTGAATCGGCCGTTTGGCGGGTTGATCCAGGATTTTAGCGCCTTGCCCGGGCGGCAGAGTCAACCACATAATTGCGGCTCAATGACGGCCGCTCCGGTCGACGCCAAGACGATCCTCCTCATCGAGGACCGGCGCGAAGTGCTCGATGTGCTTGGGCGCGCACTCTCGAGCAACGGTTTTACAGTGCTCCAGGCCATGGACGGCGATTCCGGTCTTCGGACGGCGCTGGACCAACGGCCGGATCTCGTCATACTCGACATCGGTCTGCCGAAGCTGAGCGGGCTGCACGTTGCGCGGGAGCTCAGGAAACGCGCCTTTACGGCTCCGATCCTCATGCTTACGGCGCTCGATACAGTGCCGGACAAGGTGAGCGGACTCGACTCCGGCGCTGACGACTATCTCGCCAAGCCCTTCGACTACGACGAGCTGCTGGCGCGCGTCCGCGCGTTGCTGCGTCGCTCGACGCGTGAGCCGGATGCTACGGTGGTGAAGATCGGTGATCTCACTGTCGATCTCGTGACGCGCGACGTCACGCGCCGTGGCCGCGCGATTTCCCTGACGCAGAAAGAGTACGGGCTGCTCGAGTATCTCGTTAGGCACGCCGGCACGCCCGTCACGCGCGAGCAGATCTCCGAGCAGGTCTGGCGTCAGCCGTTCGACGCCAACACGAACATCGTCGACGTCTACATCAACTATTTGCGCAAGAAACTCGACGTGGACGATCTGCCGCCGCTGGTGCATACGGTGCGCGGCGTGGGCTACGTCCTGCGCCCCTCGGCTCCTGTGGCCGCCGGCGAGGACGCTGCCAGCGCGACCTAGAGCCGGGGCCAGGAAAACTGCCTCTTGCGCTCCGGCGCCCACCTGCTAAGAATGTAGCACCTGCTAAAAACTTAGCACTTGGGCATTCCGTAGGAGATCGCTGTGGCAGATCGCAAAGTCGTACAGCTCAGTCGGCGTGAGCGACAAATCATGGATGTCATCTATCATCGCGGGTCGGCGACGGCGGCCGAAGTGCGCGAGTCGCTCCCCGACGCGCCCAGTTACTCGGCAGTGCGCGCCTTGCTGCGCATCCTCGAGGAAAAGGGCCACCTCACGCACGCGCAGGACGGCCAACGGTACGTCTATTCGCCAGTCGTCTCACGCCACGCGGCGCGCGAATCCGCGCTGCGCGGCGTTGTGCGCACATTCTTCGACGGCTCTCCTTCGAAGGCCGTCGCGACACTTCTCGACATTTCAGATGGCAAACTCTCGCGCGACGAATTGGATCAAATCGCCGGGCTGATTCGCCGTGCAAAGAGGGAGGGACGCTGATGCTCGACATCGTTCAACGCGCCGCTGAGATCGGGCGCACGGCACCCGCGCTGACGCCTGCGGCGCTTGTGGTTCTCAAAGGTTCGGCGATTCTCGTCGTTGCCGCGATCGTCGTGCGCGCGCTCAAGCAGCAGTCGGCAGCTCGGCGCCATCTGGTCTGGACCGCCGGCATCGCGAGCGCAGTGCTGTTACCGTTTGCGCAGCTCTCGATCCCGGCGTGGCGCGTGCCTGTGCGCTACACGGCGCCAGGCACAGCGGCTGTCGGAGCGTCGGTGGAAGGCGAACAGCGCCAGGAACCCCGGGTGAATGGCGCCGCGCGACGCCGTGCGACCAACGCACGCATCGCGACCAGGCCGCGCGTCGATCGCGCCGGAAACGTACGCCGCGAGGCGCCTCAGCCAAACAGCGTGATCTCCGAAGCCCGGTCCGCGCAGGCCGAAGCTGTCCCGTTAGGCATTCCTCGTCCAACGCTCACACAAGCCGGCATTGGTATCTGGCTGCTCGGCGCTGTCATCACGCTTCTTCCATGGGCGCTCGGCGTGATCGCGCGGCGACGACTTTACGCTCGCGCGAGTGATCAGCTGCCGCGACCATGGGATCAATCGGTGCTCGTGCTGCGACTCCTGGGGAAGATTCCCGCTCGCACGCGCGTGCGAGCTACAAGTGACTGCGTAACGCCGATGACGTGGGGCGTCTTGCGTCCGATCGTGCTGGTTCCGGCGAACATCAGCTGGAACGAGAGCGAGCGACGCAACGCATTGCTGCACGAGTTTGCGCACGTGGGCCGCGGAGACTGCGTGACGCAATTCCTTTCGCGCGCGATGTGTGCGATCTACTGGTTCAATCCGATTGCATGGATCGTCGCACGCACGGAACGTCTGGCGCGCGAAGAGGCCTGCGACGACGCGGTGCTCCGTGCCGGTTCGCGTCCATCTGCTTACGCGGAGCAACTGCTCGAGGTCGCGCACTCATTCACGCAGCGCAGCGTCGCCGTCGCCGCACTCACGATGGCGCGTCGCTCGAGCATCGCCTGGCGCTTGCACGGAATCCTCGATGCCGCGCGCGACCGTTCGCCGTCGGGGCGCAAGCTGGCGTCGCTTGCAGCGTGCGCGACGTTCGCGCTCGTTCCGCCGCTCGCGGCGCTCACCCCCGAGTTTGTGCGCGCGAGCTCCGCGCACGAGAGCTCAATGCTGTCCCGGGGAGCGCCTAACGTGGCTTCTCGTGCGGGCAACGTCGTGCCGCCGTCGGCAAGTGTGTCGGAAGGAGCCGCATCTCGCGACGACTCGCAGCCGAAGCCTTTGCTCGACCGTGCCCTGCTGGGCGATAGCGGCATGATTTTGACGACGGCAGGCGGCCTTGCACTCGCGGTCTCGCAACAGCCTGGCGCGCTGTGCACGCCGGCGTCCGGCAAGCGCTCGTCGAGCAACATGCGGAACGACGACGGTCGCGGTCCGGAGAACCGGCGCTGGCAGGTGCGCTGGCGCGACGACAACTGCACCATCGAGCTGGACGCTCGCGGTGTCTTCACGCTGTCGCCTAACGCAGATGACGTTACATCGATCACAGCGCGTGGGTACATCGACCTTTCGCAGCAACCGCGCGGTGGCGTCGAGCGCCGTGTGCGCATCGAGCCTGGCGACGGCAACACGCTCGAGCGCACCTATTGGGTGGATGGAAAGCGTACGGAGTGGAACGCCGAAGCGGCGCGCTGGTTCGCTCAGGCGCTCATCATGCTGGACCGCCGCACGGCGTTCGCCGTGGACAGCCGTTTGCCGATGTTGCTGCAGCGGGGCGGCGTCGAAGCCGTGCTCACCGAAGTCGGTGAGATGCCGACGACGTATCCCCAGCGCGTCTACTTCACGAAGCTCTTTGAACGTCAGGTGCTAACGACGGCGCAACTGGCGAAAGTGCTCGAGACAGCGTCGAAAACGTTCGACTCGGATTACGAGCGCGCCGAGCTGCTGCTGAGTGTCGCGAAGCAGAAGAACTTCGCGGACCCGCTGCCGCTCGCCTATGCGCAGATGGTCAAGTCGATCGAGTCTGACTATGAGCGTCGCCGGGCGCTGAGCGCCTTGCTGACACGCAGCGATCTGGCACCGAACGTGGTGAAGACGATGTTGGAAGCGAGCGAAGGCATGGAGTCCGACTATGAGCTCGCTGAGCTGCTCATCGGCATCGCATCTCGTTATGCGGTCGATGACGCTTCGCGTCCGTATTACATCAAGGCGATTAGCAGCATCGATTCCGACTACGAACAGCGGCGGGTGTTGTCGGCGATCGTAGCGGGTGGGCGCATTGGGACGGGTGTCACCGAGGAGCTCATCACCACAGCTGGACGCACGATGGAGGGCTACGAGCTCGCTGAGTTCCTCATCGCCGTCGCAACGAAAGGAACGTTGGACCAGAACGGCAGCACCGCCTTTTTCACGGCGACGCGCAACATCGAATCGGACTACGAGAAGCGTCGCGTATTGGACGTTCTGCTGAAGCGAGGGAAGCTCACGCAGGCCGTTGTGGAAGGGATTCTCTCGACGGCCGGGTCGATCGCTTCTGACTACGAATGCGCCGAACTGTTGGTCGCTGTGTCGCGCGCGGTGACGATCGATGAAAAACTGCGGCCGGCGTACGACCGGGCGGCGCAAACGATCGAGTCGGATTACGAGTACGGCCGAGCGATGTCGGCGGTGCGGCGGGCGGCGCAGCGCAGCCAGGGGTAATGATGGTTCGCTCCATCCGCTGCTTCGCCGCCGTGGCAGCGTGTGCGGCGACGCTCGTTAGGGCTGGTGCAGCCATGCCGCAGCACACGGATCCGCGCGTTCGCGCGATCGACAGCGTGATGACGGACGCTGAAAAAGCCGGCTATTCCGGGATTGTACTCGTCAGGCGACGAGGAGCGGTGCTTCTGGACAAGGCGTATGGCTTCGCCGATCGTGAGGCGAAGCGGCGCATGACGACCGAAACCGGGATCGAGATCGGATCCATCGTCAAACCGATCACGCTCGCAGCGCTGATCAAACTCGAGGCGATGGGGCGTCTGCGGCTTTCTGACTCGTTAGGGAAACACTTCGCCGATGTTCCCGCCGACAAACGCGGGATCACACTGGAGCTCATCGCCCGGCATCGCTCGGGGTTTCCCGACATCTTTGGCGGCGACTATGATCCCGTCTCGCGCGACTGGGTCGTTCAGCAAGTGCTCGGCGCCAAATTGCTGTTTGCACCCGGCGATTCGAATAGCTACTCGAACTCCGGCTATAGCGTTCTCGCAGCTATCATCGAGAAGCGATCAGGGATGCCATACGAAGCATTCGTGCGAGAGAACGTGCTGAAACCGGCTGGCACTTTGCGCATCGGCTACACGCTTGCGGGCTGGAAATCGGCAGATCTCGCAGTGGGCTATAGAGCAGACGGCAAGCGCTGGGGGACGCCTCTCGATTCTACGTGGCTCCCGGACGGGCCTGGATGGAACCTGCGCGGCAATGGGGGGATGTTCGCGACGACGCACGAGCTCGCCCGATGGTACGAGGCGCTGTTCGCGGGCAAGGTCCTGGACAAAGCTGGACTCGATAAATGGTATGCGATTGCCACGGGAGAGTCGCGCAGCGTCGGCGGGCGCGCGCTAGGCCACGCCGGTGGTAACGGGATCTTCAACACGCTGCAAGTGTCCTGGATCGACGCGGACACTCACCTAACGATTTTCTCCAGCGTGGCGAATCACCAGGCAGAGCGGGTCTGGGACGGCTTCCGCGAGCCGCTCGTTTCGCTCGCCAAAGAGGCACGCGAACGACGCGGGGGCGGCCAGCCAGGCCGTTAACGTTTGCCGGGGCCGTTGCGTCAGACAGATCAGGTAGGGGTTAGGGGCTAGGGCATAGTGGCTAGAACCGGCCACGCCTCGGCCCAGCCCCTAGCAACTAGCCACTAGCCCCTAGTCCCTAGTCCCTAGTCCCTAGTCTGATGAGCCGTCCGTCACTTCTGGCCGTTGTTCTCGCCTTCAGCGTCGCGAGTCTCGCCGCGCTGCCCACCGTGCAGCGCGAGCTGAGCTCCGACGAACAGGCGATACACGTACTCAATCGATTGGCGTTCGGCCCGCGACCTGGCGACGTCCAGCGCGTGAAGGCCGTCGGGGTCGACCGGTGGATCGCACAGCAGCTGGATCCACGCAGCATCCGCAATGACGCGAACGAACGACTGATCGCCGACGCGTTCCCTTCGGTTCGGCTCAGTGCCTCACAACTGTTCGACCAAGCGCCGCCACCGAATGCGTTGCGGCGTCAGGCGCGCATGCGCGGTGATACAGCGCTCACACGCGCCGACTCGCTGATGTTGCGCAGTGCCGCTCGCGAGGCGCGCGCGGTCGTCGCTGACGTGATCGGTGCACGAGTCGCGCGCGCAGTGGCATCCGAGCGGCAGCTCGAAGAAGTGATGGTGGATTTCTGGCTCAATCACTTCACGGTTTTCGCCGGCAAGAACGTCGTGCGTTATTACCTGTCCGACTACGAGCGCGAAGCCATTCGCCCGTACGTGCTCGGTGATTTTCGTGATTTGTTAGGCGCGGTGGCCAAGAGTCCGGCGATGCTGCTGTATCTGGACAACGCTCAAAGCGCCGCCGACTCGACGAGGCCGACGCTCGGCGGCCGGTTCGGCCAGG
>DATBKN010000396.1:0-2437 GCA_036555845.1 Gemmatimonadaceae bacterium
TTTTCTCCGAACAAGTTTCTATAACGCGGGATGTATGACGGATTGGGCCGGCGGCCGAAGAAGTCCTTGTCAGCCAAGCCTTCCAGGCGTCCGGACGCCCCGACACGGAAATGGTGGTCCATGAGGTTGTGCCCGAGCTCACCGGAGCTGCTGCCGAGTCCACCCGGCCAGACGTCGGTCGCTGATCGCAAGAGCAGCCAGGTGGAGTTGAGCGTGGACGCGCAGAGAAATACGACGCGCGAGCGATAGTCGGTCGTTTGCTCGGTCACCGCGTCGACGACGCGCACGCCGGTCGCGCGCTTGCGATCCTTGTTGTACAGGACTTCCGAGACGATGGAGAATGGCTTCAGCGTTAGGCGCCCCGTTTTGACCGCTGCAGGCAGCGTGGCGGACTGGGTGCTGAAGTACGCCCCATAGGGGCAACCCAGCCAGCACGCGTCGCGATACTGGCAGGGGCCGCGTCCGTTGAGCGGCTGCGAGAGGTTCGCCGTGCGGCTCGAGATCAGACGCCGTTTGCCATCGAACAGCTTCGTTAGGCGGCCCGCCACGAGCTCCTCGCCGCAATTGAGCGGCATCGCCGGCTGGAACTCGCCATCAGGAAGCTGCGGGAGTCTCTCGATGGAGCCGGCGATTCCCGCGAAGCGCTCGACGTGACTGTACCATGGCGCCATGTCCTTGTAGCGAATGGGCCAGTCGGTGCCCACGCCTTCGCGCACATTGGCTTCGTAATCGAAATCGCTCCAGCGAAAGCTGCAGCGACCCCACATGAGCGAGCGGCCACCCACCTGGTAACCGCGATACCAGTCAAAGCGTTTGACTTCGGTGTAAGGCGAGTCTTCGTCAGACGCCCACCAATCGAGATTCTTCTCGTTGAGCGGGAAGTCTCGTTTGAGCACAGGGTAGCGACGTTCCATGTCGCGTGTGCGTCCGCCACGATGTGGGTACTCCCAGGGGCCCTTCGTCGCGTTGACGTAGTCTTTGATGTGCTCGACGTTCTTGCCGCGCTCGAGCAGCAGCACGCGCAGGCCTCTTTCCGTCAGCTCCTTGGCCGCCCAACCTCCGGAGATTCCCGAGCCGACTACGATTGCGTCGTATTCAACAGACTGCACAACTCCTCCGTGGCGCGAGATCGCAACGCGTCGTGAATATCGCGCAACGTTGCCGAGTTATCGAGGCTCATTGACGCGCTGAATAAGAGTGGCAGCGTCGACACTAAACCCTGCCCGTCCTTATGTTGTCGAATGTCGAGGTATCAGGAGCTCGAGGCGACAATGCGACATCTGGCCGCGCAATGGGAGATACTCCTGCAGGACCTGCGCTACACCGCGCGGACGCTCAAGGGCTCGCGTGGCTTCGCCTTCGCGGCGGTGTTGGTCACTGCACTCGGTGTAGGCGCCAACACTGCAACGTTCTCGGTCGCGGACTTCGTGCTCGTCCGGCCGTTGCCGTTCAAGGATCCGCACGAACTTGTGCGGCTATGCGAAGGGCCACGCGAAGGCGGCGGTTGGGGCTGCATGAATCAGATGTCGCCTGCCAACTATCGCGACGTCGCCGCGATGAGTGGGTCCTTTCAGATGTTGGGAGCGTTTGCACGCAGCGCGGTAAACCTCGTGAGCACAGGCGAGCCACTGCGCCTCAATGCGACTCGGGTCACCGCGCAGGTCCTTCCGCTGCTCGGACTCCCGCCGATTCGGGGGCGCACGTTCGATAGCACGCGCGCGGTCATTGGAGACACAGACGAGCGCTCCGTCATACTCAGTTACGGACTGTGGCAGTCGCAGTTCGGTGGTGAGGAGCGGACCGTAGGGACAACGCTCAGACTGGACGGAACTCCTTACGTCGTCATCGGAGTGATGCCGGCTGAATTTCGATTTCCTAACGAGGATGTCGATCTCTGGTTGCCGCTGACGCTGCGCGAGGCCGATTTCCTCAATCGCACGGACACTTATCTGGAAGGGATCGGCCGTCTCAGGCATGGCGTGAGCTTCGAGCAAGCGCGGGCTGATCTGTCTGCGGTGGCCACGCGTCTCGGCCGCGATTACCCGGAGACAAACGCCGAGACCGGCTTCAGCTTCTTTCGCCAGCGAGACGAGATGTCGCCGCGCTATCGCCTCATGCTCCTGGCGCTCTGCGGCGCGAGCCTGTGCATGCTGCTGTTGACGTGCGCAAACCTGGCCAACTTGTTGCTAGCTCGGGCCGCCGGTCGCGAGCGCGAGCTGGCCGTTCGCGCGGCGTTAGGTGCCGGCCGCGAGCGTCTTGTACGTCAGATGCTGACTGAGAGCGTCACGCTGGCGCTGGTCGGCGGTGCGGCCGGAGTGCTGGCGGCGGCACTCGCGCTCCCGCTGCTCGCACGTCTCGTCCCGACGACCCTGCCGTTGGGGAGCGAGCCGGGGATCGACCTCCGCGTCTTCGTTATCGCGGCCGTGCTCTCTGGGCT
>DATBKN010000397.1:0-3833 GCA_036555845.1 Gemmatimonadaceae bacterium
CAAACTCCGCGATCGCGCGAGCAAAACTCTGCAGCGCGCCAACGCCGCGGCGGACGTGATCCCGCGCAGGATCGCCGCGATACCGAGTCGCGCAGCCTCGGAGGCGAGGGCGCAAAGCGGGAGCAGCAGCACCGCTCCGACGTACAGCAGGACGGCCGCAAACACGATCACTCGCGCCGGCGTCCAGGCAGCTCGCGCGCGTGGGTCGCTGTCGACAGGCTCGATGACGAGCCGCGGCATTGGATGGCGCGCGATGACTTCCACCTCGAGCGTTGCAGGACGCGGTCGAGCCGGCTCGTCCTCCACCGGGTCGCGTTGCGGGAGTGCGCTGCCGGCGAGCAGGGGCGGCCGAATGGAGCTAGCCACGCCGTCCCCCGATCGTAGCTCTGAGCGCACGTGCCCCTAACGAGAGGCCAAACGAGAGCGTCAACAGCACGAGGGATACCGCCGCTGCCACATCAGGGCGGCCGCCTTCCACTTCGCCGAAGATGTAGATCGCACCTGTCAACGACTTGTGCGGGATGTTCCCCGACACGACGACGATGGAGCCAAACTCCGCGATCGCGCGAGCAAAACTCTGCAGCGCGCCAACGCCGATGGCAGGCAAGAGCGACGGGAGGATCACACGACGCACGATCGCGGCATCGCCGGCGCCTAACGTGCGCGCCGCTTCTTCTTCAGCCGGATCCATCTCGGCGAGCACTGGTTCGACGGCGCGCACAACGAAAGGCATCGTGACAAACAGCAACGCGAAAACGATCGCCGGCGGTGCAAAGAGAAACTGGATGCCATGACTCTCGAACCAGCGGCCCATCGGCCGCGTGGGACCGAGCAACAGAACCAGCATCACGCCGGTCACCAGCGTCGGAATTGCAAACGGCAGATCCACGAGGGACTGCAACAGGCCGCGTCCTGGGAAACGGAATCGCACGAGCACCCACGCTGTTGCCGTACCTGCGACTGCGTTGACCACCGCCGTTAGGGCACCCGTCCAGAGCGTCAGCAACAGAGCGTCGCGAGCGACCGGCAACGAAACCGCGCGCCAAATACCGGCGATCCCATTGCTCAGGCCAGTGCTCGCCAGCGCCAGCAGCGGAATGGCCACGAGCACGGCGACGTAAACGAACACGCCGCCGCGCATCACCCGCTGGATCGGGGAGGCGCGCGTTATGGCCGCTGCGCTCATCTGTTCGCGACAGTCCGCGTCGACACTCGCTCGAAGACTCCGCCAGGCGCGAAGAGCACGCCCGTCACGCGCTCCCACCCGCCTAAGTCGCGAATCGTGAAGAGCCCGGGTACCTCGGGGAATTGTGCTTTGTACTCCGCAGCGACGCTGTCGTGAACCGGCCGCAGGCCATGCTCAGCGTACAGTCGTTGTGCTGCCGGAGTGGAAAGAAAGCTTACGAACCCTTCGGCTGCTTTCACGGAGCCGTGCTTTTCTGCGTACCCCTTTACGACCGCGATCGGGTTTTCGATCAGAATCGTCGCGGGCGGAATGACATAATCCATCTGCTTGCCTGCCTTACGAGCGACGAGCACTTCGTTCTCGTACGTGATGGCAGCGTCGCCGACGCCACTCTCGAACGTGATGATCGATTCACGCGCGCCCTTATCCATGATCGCGACATTCGCGAGAATGCCCTGCATCAGGGACTTGGCGGCTGCGCTATCATCGGCGGCCGCTGATGTCGCGCCACGAATGGCTGCGCCGTAGATCGCGCTTAGATTCCACATGGCGCCGCCGCTCGTGCGCGGATTGGGCGTCAGCACCTTGATGCCGGCACGACGCAGGTCGTCCCAGTTCTTGATGTTCTTGGGATTGCCCGGTCGCACAGCGATGACAACGACCGATCGCGTGACCATGCCGTCGCCTAACGCGCCGTTCTTCCAATCCTGAGCGACCAGCCCGGCCTTGACCAGCGTCTCCAGGTCCGGCTCCAGCGACAGCGCGGCGAGGTCGGCCTCGAATCCTCCAGCGATCGCGCGCGCTTGGGCGCCGCTCCCGAGATACGACTCCTCGAACGTGATCGTCTGCCCGGTCTTCTGCTTCCACTCGCTCACGAACGCGGGGATGATTTCGCGATACGCTTCTCGCGGCGTTGTGTACGCACCGAGCGTCAGTGTGATCGGCGTATTGGAATTCTCGGCGTTCCCGCTGGAGCACGCCGTGGCCATAAGGGAAAGACCTAGAAGAGCTGCTACGCTGCGTCGAGGCGCCATCGATGACTCGTTAGGTAGGAATCGTCTGTTTTAGAAGCTGTGCTGGATGCGCGTCTGAAACGCACGTTCAGGCTCGCGATTGCCACCCGCGGCGCCTCCGCGGAAGCGCGTCACGCTGTAGTTCACCATGAGACGCACGCCACGATTCAGGTACCAGTTGAAGGCCACGCCGCGTGAGTCGGCCCGCTTCGGCTGCAGCGACGTGTCTGCGAAGACGGGGAACGCGTCGCGGTCGATGGTGAAGCGATTGTAGCGAAGGCCCAGCTCGAACGCTCCCCACTGGTGGCGCTGCGGGTCGAACGGCGTGCTCGGGGTAAGACCGCGATACGTCGGGTGCTCGCCCGTCAGGGTGATCGCGGACGTGACGTTGAGCGCGGAGTGCTCCAGGCGCTGAGCCGCGGTCCCTTGCCTAACGAACTGGCCGATGCGCGTGTATTCCCAGAGCGTCGCGACGCGGCCAACGTACCAGTAGCCCTGCGGCGCGACGCGAGTATGCAGGCCATCGGCGATCGTCGTGCCTGTCGCCTTGCCATCGGACCGGAAGCCGAACGCCACTTGCTGAGCAGGCGTGCGATACGTCTGGAGTCCCGGTGCGGCGATCGTTCCGTGATGACCGCCGCGCGTGCCGGCGATGCCGAATCCGAACTCACGAAGTGCGCCGAGCGATGAGCGGGCGAATGGTTCCAGGAAGAGACGAGCAGCGAAGTCTTTCTGATCGTCCGTGTCGCCGTCACCGAAACCTAGATCGGTCACGCCGTTGAACACGCCTGCCTGATACTGAACAAGTCCGCCTCGGATGTCGCCGTACAGCTGCACGCCGACGTCACGGTTAGGCGCGAAGCTCGTGTTGATCGCGCGCTCGATGAAAATGATATCGGTCGCCGACTGTAACCGTTCGAGACCGACGGGCGGTTTGAATTTTCCCGAGCGAATGTTGAACAGTGGACTGAGTCTGAGGTCCGCGTGCGCGTCGAAGACGGTGACGCGGCCCTCGCCGAAGTCGGGCATCAAGCGCAGGTCGACGATGCGGCCGACTGTCGCTTCCCAAACCGGGCGCACGCGGCGCAGCAAGAACTGTCCAGTCGCGGGTGTATTGTCGCTGTCGAAGAAGAAGCGGCTGTCGCTCTGGAAGTAGCCGCGCAGCCGCAGACGGAAGCGGCCGTCAGCCGACGTGAAGCTCAGGGGAGGGTTGTTGGCGTCGGCCACCTGCCGAGTTGTTTTCGTTAGGCTATCGCCCAGGCGACCCTGCCGCCGCAGCAATTCGGCCATTGCCGCTTCGAGCTCGCTCACACGGGCGGCCAGTCTCGCGTCATACGGCAGCGGTGTCGTGTCAGCCGGCGCAGCGCGCCCCTCGCGGCCCTGAGCGTCGGCGCGCGCTGTCAGCATTCCCAGCGCGACGACCGCTCCGATTTTCATGACTTGGCGATACATGAGCGACGCTCCGGATACCGCTGTGTGAAGCGTGGCTCCGACAAGGAGTAGGCGGTCCACAACGCTTCACACGCTGGGCTGGGACAAGGCATTCGCCGGGCCAAGACGGTCACTCCAACATAAGACTATGTGCATCAATGGCTTAGCATGTCTGCGCATCGGGCAGCCACTCCGCGCACCAT
>DATBKN010000398.1:0-6228 GCA_036555845.1 Gemmatimonadaceae bacterium
ATGTGTTGATCCCGATGCGCCTCGGATTGCGTTGCTCAATGACTTCACGCAGCAGCTGCCACTGCGCATCGCCCCACAGCTCGGCTTGCCGCCCGCCGACCGCGGCTTCGACCCGGCGCGGCGAGCGATAGTCCTTGTACAGCCCGCCCTGCGAGGAGCCACCTAACGCCAATCGCTCGACGCATTCGGCCGGCGCCAGCTTGGCGCCGTGCTGGCAGCGATCGAAGAAGACGTAGATCGTGCGGCGCCGCGCATAGAACGTGGTCGGCGACACCAGCGACGAGAACACCGGGTCTTCCATGTATTCGCGCATCGGAATGACCCACATGTCGATCTCGTGTTTCTTCATGAGCGCGGGGAGCACAGTCTCCAGCCGCTCCTTGAGCCACGCTTGTTGACGTTCTGACTGTTCTCTCAACGTTCCGAACGGCCGTTGCGGTTGCTGCGCGCTGACCACCACGGGCCAGATAGCGGCGGCCAACAGCGTGACTTTCACAGTTGTTCTCATCGATGTTATCGACGTAAGAGGGTGACAACGACAACGCTACCACTCTGAATACGGAGCACGCAAAACCGGAGACTCCATGCTTGGAGTTTGCGTTTTTGCGTGTTCCGCCTTCAGCCTAGATAGTTTCCGTCGAAACGGGTGTGTCGTCCGTGATCGGCGTCCCTGTCCGGGTCAGGAAGCTGCGCACGAGCTTCACAGCGCCCCCCAGTACAAGGGCGAAAACGGTGACAGCGACCGTGTTCCAGAAGATCGCGTCGAAGGCGAGGCTCGGCCAATCCGCCCAGGTCGCGCGGCCCGTTCCAATCGGCTCGCGCCCAATGGCGATCAGCGCCACGCTCGTTAGGCTCTCCGCCAATCCCTCGATGGCGCCGAACGCGGGCGCGCGCCAGGCCCAGTTGCGCAGCGTGAAGTTCCCCAGGTGCAGCGTCGCCGCACCCAGCAGAATGATCATGCCGATCGCGAAGACCGCGCCGAGGTAGATCCAACCGGCAGAACCGGTCCGCGCGTGAGCGATCGCGTGGAAGAGACGCAACGCAACGCCGGTGAGGACCGCCATCTCCACCAGCGATCGCGTGAGCCGCTGAAACGCGGGCGACTCTTCGTGCTTCCACTCCTGCGTGTGCCGAGGGAAGTACCGAGCCATGCCTTGCAAGCTAGAATGGCAGCGCCCGGCTCGAAAGTGCGCGGCGCTATTGCGTGAGGCGCCGCGCCAGGAACGTCAGGCTGAACACGGCATTCGCCTGCCAGTACGGCCATGTGTGCGCGCCGCTCCGTTCGTAGTACGCCGGACGTAGTTGGATGCTTTCCAGCACGTCGCGAAAGGTGCGCGACTGGTTGAGATAGGGGTCTTCCACGCCGACGTCCACGTACATCGCAGGGAAATCGACGCGGGCGCCACGAGCGAGGGCGCGCCGGCCCGGATCGCGCGCCCACCAGCCGAGCGTATCGCGACCAAATGCCAACCGTGCGCTGGGCCAGATGTACGCATACTGCGCTTCGATCTGTTTCATGTCGGTTGCATAACGAGGCCGCTTCGTCGCGCTGTCGTAGCCGACAAGGAGCGGTGCGAGCACGCCCGAATGGCTGGCGGCGGCACTGAAAACATCCGGGTACGCGAGGGCCAGCGAAACGGCGCCATAGCCACCCATGCTGAGCCCCGCAACCGCTCGGTGGCGTCTGTCCGCCATCGTGCGGTACGTCGAGTCCACATGCGCCACGAGGTCGCGCGCGATGTAGTCGTCGTAATGCGGCCATGGCACGCAGTATTCGTTGACGCTCTCGGACTTGCGATGCGGCGGCCTGTTCTTGAGGCAGCCCTGGTAGTCGCCGAGGAAGTTCCATGTGGTGTACCAGGAGTCGTCGCCGTCAGGCATAACGAGAATCATCTCCGGGAGTCCGGCGGCGATGAGCGAGTCGAGCGTCTTGTCGATGTGTCCCTTGGCGGTCCAGTCGGTTTCGGCGCCGTCGAGCCCGTGCAGGTAGTACGCGACTGGATAGCGTCGTTGTCGCTCGCTCATGTACGATGGCGGCAGGTACACGACATAGTGTTTCTCAGTACCTAACGCTTGCGAGCGGAACTGCCGCGTTGAAACGCCGCCGGCCAGAGCGCCAGCGTCCTGGCCTTTGCGCGCTTCGACCGTGCAACCGGCTAGCGCTGTAACCAGCAGCGCGACGCTCCACAGTTTCATGCGCGCATCTCAACTGGTGCGAGATGGTCAAGAGCCATTCGGATCAAACAGATGAGCGGATCGTTCGTCGCCGGAACGCATCTATTTGGTTCAGGCTACCTCGGCATCAACCATGTGACCTTCTCGGTCTCGCGCTCAACTCGCGAGCGCGTGAAGACGAGCGGGAAATACTCATCATTCGCCCACAGCGGCAGCAGATCCGAATAGTGCTTGCTACGCGGATCCGCCGACTGACCGGGCACATTCGTCACCCACGAATTGTCGAAGTCCGCCAAATCGATGATCTCGCGGTAGGACGCTCCTGCGCTCTGCCTGAAGTCGCGTCCTCCAGTCATGTACACAGTATTCCCATCACCACCGCGCGGCGCCGCGGGGAGATCGTACTTCGCCGCAACGGGATGCCGGAACTGTGCGACGTGCACATCGCCCCAGACCCATTTGCGCTTGTCAGCGCCAAAACGTTTCGTGAGCGCGGCGACAGCATCGTCCATCGCGAGCAGCAGCAGCGAATCTCGCGCACGCTCCGGATTCGCGCCTAACGCGCGCCCCGGTTGCTTCACCTCCTGCTCCAGCCATTCGTACTCGGTCGCATTGAGCAATCGCTGACCGGCTGCCCCGAGCTTGTATGCGCCGAGCATGCGCCGATACGCGGCCGGCGCCCACGCATTGAACAGCAAGGCCGCGCGCGAGTCGCGCGACACGCGATAGTTCCAGTCGAGCAGCGGCGCGAACGTCGCTTCGTCATCCCTCCCCGTGCGGTGCGCGGCCGCGAGCAGCGGGGGTACCAGCACCTCGGCGAGCTTCGAATAGTCGTCGTGCTGCAGGCGTTTGAAATCCTCGACAGAGAAACGCCGATTCTGCGAGAGCACTTCCTTCACGCGGTCGATGCGATAGCGAGAGGCCCACTCGTAGCTCAGCGGAATGCGATAGCCCGGCGGGAGGATGTTGTTATTCGAAGTCGCGATGAATCCAATCGCGGGATTGAATGCGCGCGGCAGCTGCTCGCCGGGCACGAATCCGCTCCACTCGAAACGTCCGTCGCCCGGGACGGGAAGGAGCCCGCTCCAGCTGCGGCGCGGCATTATTCCTCCTGCGATCCAGCCGATATTTCCGTCGACGTCGGCATAGGCCATGTTCTCGCTCGGCATGAGCCAGCGGGCCATCGCCGACTCGAATTCGCGCCAGTTGCGAGCCCTGCCTAACGAGAGCGACGCGAGGTACGGCGCCGTGCCCGGCTCCTGATGCACGCTGCGCACGACGAACGCGCGCGTGCGCGTGCTGTCGTATGCCACAATAGGTCCATGTGCGGTGAACTCCAGGCGGACAGCCCGCGGAGCTTGTCCCCGAACGCGGATCGTCTCGTTGATCACGCGGATCGGCGTCCACTTGCCGCGGTACCACGTGCACGTGTTCGCGCCGCAGCGCTGCACCTTCGCGACGTAGAGATCCTGCTGGTCCATGCCGACAACCGTTAGGCCGAACGCGATGCGCTCGTTATGGCCGATCGCGACCCCCGGGCTCGCCGGTTCGCCCGAGCCGATCACGTTCCAGCCCGGCGCCACGAGGTGCGTGATGTAGCGAACTGCTGGATTGGTGATGATGCGGTGCGGATCATTCGCCAGGATCGGCTTCCCCGTCGTCGTCTTGCTGCCGCTCACGACCCAGTTGTTGGATCCCTCCATGCGCGCGTAGGGAACGTCGCTGAACGTCGCCCCGAAGCCGCCTAACGCGGATGGCCCGATGCCGGCGAGATCGAGCCCGGCTACGGGATCCAGCGCAATGAACGGATCCGGGCGATACAACTCGTTCGTGCGCTGCGCGCCGAGTGCGCTCACGAGCTGGGCGCGCAAGACTTCGCTGGACGCGTTGCCGGTTCCGGCGAGCCCCGTCACGCGGGCCAGCGGCGTTTCCAGCGGCCACGGTTCCGGCTGAAAGCCTAACAAGGCAAACTCGGGCGGCAGCGAGCCCGTTCGTTTGGCGCGCGCGATGTACGCGTTCACGCCGCCGACGAACGCCTCGGCGATGGACTTCGCATCCGGCGCGTAGCTGCGCCAGTCGCGCTCGACGTCGCCGCGGTACTTGAAGAGCCGCGCGAAGCGATCGCGGTCCACAGCGCTCGCGCCTAGCACTTCGGCGAGGCGCCCCTCCGACTGCCTGCGCCACATTTCCATCTGGAAAAGGCGATCGCGCGCGGCAACATAGCCTTGCGCGAAGAAGAGATCGTGCTGATTGCGCGCGTAGATGTGCGGGACGCCCCAGCGGTCGTAGCGCACCTCGACTGGAGCTCTCAGGCCAGCTTCGCGAATCGAATCGACGTCGACCTTCGTCTGCGCAGCATTTGCCTGAGCGATCGCAAGTGCAGCAAGTCCGGCCAAGAGCAGCATCGCGGTGCCTCAAAAGAAAACGACGAGAGATAAAGTCCGTCATCTCCCGTCGTTACTCAAGAACGGCTGAACTAAAGCTATCAGACGCCAGCCAACAGTTTTTAGACCTGAGCGAGCGCTTGCTGTCAGCTGCAATCTGTTATCTGGCAGCCGACAGCTTTGGTTCCTTTACCTAATCCAATGCCCTATTCTGCCCCAGCGAATATCGGTGAGCGCCGGTAGCGGTCTATCACTATCGACCGCATTCCACGAGTAATACACGAACATCGGCCGCCCGCGAATATTCTCGCGCGGCACGATGCCCCAATAACGCGAATCTTTTGAGTTGTAGCGATTGTCGCCCATCATGAAGAAGTGCCGCGCCGGAATTACGATCGGTCCCCAGTTGTCGTGCGATGGCTGATCGGGCGCAGCACCGAAGCGCGACTCCCTGAGCGAATACTTCTTCTGCCAGTCGAACAGCGGACTCACTTCGTCCGCGCCGGGCTCAGAGCCCTCGGCATAAGGCTCGTTCTGCGCGATGCCATTCACGAAGAGTTTCGCCGATCGCATGTAGAGTGTATCGCCCGGCATTCCGACGATACGCTTCACCAGCGTCGGATTCGGATCTTCCGGTTGATCGATCTGATCGGGCGATTTGAACACGACGACATCGTGCCGCAGCGGTTCGGCGTAGCCGGGAAGATTCACATTCGTGAACGGAATGTTCGGCCCGAATCGCAGCTTGTTGACGAAGAGCCAGTCGCCGACGAGCAGCGAGGGCACCATGCTCTCTGATGGGATGCGATACGCCTCGATCAAGAA
This sequence comes from Gemmatimonadaceae bacterium, assembly GCA_036555845.1. Classification (GTDB taxonomy): domain Bacteria; phylum Gemmatimonadota; class Gemmatimonadetes; order Gemmatimonadales; family Gemmatimonadaceae; genus DASYRX01. The sequence continues at coordinate 5,385 of DATBKN010000398.1, forward strand.
CGCGCGAATCAACAAAAACAGCGCGACTGTCGTCGCGAGGGATTTGACGTTTTCCCAGGTTTTTCGCTTCTTCGCCCCGGATGTTGCGGACGAACGCTTGTCGCTCGCCGCGCCCTTTCCTTCGCGCAGCGCCGCCACACTGCCTTTTGCCTGAGACTTGGATCGCTGTTTACGGGCCACTGTGGCCATGACACTCGGGTTACGGAACGTTCTAACTACGCTGCGTGCGGATCAGTGTTCCAGATACAGCGAGGCGCGCCCTCGAGTGAGAGCGCGCCGTCGCCGTGCGATTGTCTGCTAGAAATACGCTATGACAGATGCTTGTTGACGAGCTTTGTCATCTCGAACATCGAGACTTGGTTCTTGCCGCCGAAAACCGGACGCAGCTTGTCGTCTGCGTTGATCATGCGCCGATTCTTGGCATCCTGAAGGTTGCCCTTCTTGATATAGCCCCAGATGCGCTTGGTGATCTCGGAGCGCGGCATTGGCTTGTCGCCTACCACTGCGGCTAGCGACGCGCTCGGCTTCATCGGCTTCATGAACGCCGGATTTGGTGCGCGCTTCGCCTTCTTCTTTGGTGCGGCTTTCTTCGCAGCCTTCTTAGGAGCTGCTTTCTTGCCGCCCTTCTTGGCCTTCTTCTTTGCGGCCATTTCTCTTCTCCTGGGTGAGAACGACGTGATGCTCGAGTGTGCGTCTCGCTTCGGTCGCGCCACAAACTAAATGGGCAGTCTCCATACGCAATAGCTTGAGCCGCGATTTCCCAGAGAGAAATGCCGTTTTTCCCAGAGGAAAACACCATTTCCGCATTACGAGCGCGTGAACGATGTGAGCAATTCCATCATGC
>DATBKN010000399.1:0-4133 GCA_036555845.1 Gemmatimonadaceae bacterium
CGTTCCACGCTCGACATCGTCGAGCAAACGCAGGAACGACGGCGAATCGAACGCGTCCTTCAGCACTTCGCGGTACGTCTCGAGCAGAATCGGGAAGGAGGGGTGCCCGCGGACGACGTCGAGGAGGTCGAGTGCCTTCAGCCGCTGTAGCCAGAGAGGCATGCGCTTTCCCGGTCGCGCGCGCGGAAGGAGCAATGCGCGTCCGGCGCTCATGCGAAAGTGTGCGCCAAAAAGCGACGAGCCGCCGACTTCACGCAGCACCGACTGTTCAGCTTCCGTCGACGACAAACCGAACGCGGTGTCCATCGGCGGATCGACGCTGAGGTTGCCGAGTCGGATCATCACACCGTCGTCGGTAGTCTGCACTTGCTGCTCGATGGTCGGCATGCGCGCGCGCAACCGAGCGGAGAGCGCCATAGCCATCGGGGCGTTGACGCGTCCGCCGTATGGCGAATGCAACACGAGATACGCCGCACCTGTCTCGTCGCGGAAGCTTTCGAGAAGAAGCGTGCGATCATCCGGAACCACGCCTGCGACGGCACGCTGCTCGCGCATGTACGCCGCCAGCGCGACGATGAGATTGGGTTCACAGCCTAACGAGTCGGCGAGCCTGGCGACAGCGTCTTGGTCGTTGCTGTCAATCTCGGCGAGCGTGCGGCGCAGCGCGCCCAGGCGCGGCGCGAGGTGCGCCGAGCGGGCCATGTACTCGCCCTTCCAGAACGGCATGCGCGCGGGGAGCCCTGGGGCAGGTGTGACGATCACCCGGTCATGCTCGATCGCGGCAAAGCGCCATGTCGAGGAGCCTAACAAGAAGACGTCGCCGACTCGGGATTCGTGCACGAACTCCTCATCCAGCTCGCCGATGCGCGTGCGGTCCGCGAGCAGCACGGCGTAGTATCCACGGTCGGGGATAGTCCCGCCTGAAACGATGGCGGTCTGGCGACTGCCGCGCAGCGCCTCCAGCCGACCCGTCGAGCGATCCCACAGGACGCGCGCCGCGAGCTCCGCAGCCAACTCCGGGGAGTACTTCCCGGAAAGCATGGCGAGCACTTCGTCGAACGCGTTGCGTGTGAGTTGATGGAACGGGTAGGCGCGCCGGGCGAGTTGGAAGAGGTCGTCTGCCTGCCATGGATCGGCGGCGACGGCGGCGACGACGATCTGCGCGAGAACATCGAGTGGATTCTGCGGCACCTGAGTGGGTTCGACGTCGCCGTCGCGTGCGGCAGCGGCCACGGCAAGTGTCTCGAGCGCGTCGTCCAGGTGCGTGGGCAGGAAGATGCCGCGGCTGACGGCGCCTAACGCGTGACCGGCGCGCCCGACGCGCTGCAGCGCGCTCGTGACGCGCTTTGGGCTTTGAATCTGAATGACGAGATCGACGGAGCCGATGTCGATGCCGAGCTCCAGCGCACTCGTCGTCATGAGTGCGCGCAGGTCACCGGCCTTGAGGCGCTGCTCGAGATGCAGGCGCCGTTCGCGGGACAGCGCTCCGTGGTACGCGTGTGCCACCTCGCCGCCGGCGATCGCGTTCACGCGCGTAGCCACCTTTTCGGCGTGCGCCCGGTTATTACAGAAGACGAGCGTCGTGCGCGCCTGCTGCAGATGCTGGGCGATCTGCTCGAAGATTGCAGGCCACACCGATTCGCCGACGTGGCGCAGGTCTTCCACGGGCGACACAACGCGCAGCTGGGCGCGCCTAACGAGGCCGCAGTCGACGACCGTTACGGGGCGAGGCGTCCAGCCGGTGGCTGCCGGCTCTCCTCCACCCAGATAACGCGCAATTTCGTCCAACGGCCGCTGAGTCGCCGAAAGTCCGATGCGCTGTAGAGGACGGCCCACCAGGTGTTCGAGCCGTTCGAGCGTGAGTGCGAGGTGCGCGCCACGCTTGCTGGCCGCGACAGCATGGATCTCATCGACGATCACCGTCTGCACACCGCTGAACATTCCGCGCCCACGCACCGTCGTGAGCATGATGTGCAACGACTCGGGTGTCGTGATGAGAATGTGCGGCGACTTGCGCACCATGCGATTTCGCGCGGACTGCGGTGTGTCACCAGTGCGCACGTCAACGCGAATCTCGGGGAAGCGCTCGCCTTGCTCTTCGAAGCGAGACTTCAGCTCCGCGAGTGGGAGCGTAAGGTTGCGCTGGATATCGTTGTTGAGGGCTTTGAGCGGCGAGATGTAGAGCAGCTGAACCGCGTTCGGCAGCGGTGACTCGCGGCCCTGGAGAATCAGCTGATTGAGCTGCCACAGGAACGCCGCGAATGTCTTGCCGCTTCCAGTCGGCGCCAGGATCAGTGTGTTAGCGCCTCCAGCGATGACAGGCCATCCCTGTCGCTGTGGCTCGCTGGGCGTGCCTAACGATTCAGCGAACCAGCGACGAACGACGGGATGAAACGGCCGCAGTGCGGTGTCGGAGCTGGACGTTATCACTGTTCAGCGCGCGATGCGGATCACTGGCGCGGCGGCCGCCGTGCCTGGCTTGGAACGGAGCAGGCGAACGCGACGACGGGATTCAGCCGGGCGCGAAACGCACCAGCCGTGCGATCGAGGTGAAGCCATGTATCGAAGAGTATTTCAGCAACGCAGCGCGACTGACACCCGAGGTCGCCGCGCGCGATCCGGAACCATGCTCAAGATACGCCTGACACTTTGCGCTTCCTACGCCGCGCTCCCGGCGTGCAAGAGCAGTGACGCGTCGACTGAGCCACCGGCTCAGGAAGCAGGCTGGACTGTCGGTGCTCCCATGCCGCTCGCTGTTCTGAACGACACGCTCTACGCGATTGGCGGATATATGAGTGGCTTCGGCGGGAGAGCGCTGGCGCGTGTCGATCATGCTGGACGTTTTGCCTGGCGGCCAGTCGAGGAGGCGATCGCCCGCTACGGGCCGCCGACCATCCTCAACACCGATCAAGGCAGTCAATTCACCAGCGCCGCCTTCACCGGGTGCTTCTCCAGCACGGCATCCAGATCAGCATGGACGGGCGGCCCTGCTGGCGGGACAACGTCTTCGTCGAACGACTCTGGCGCTCCCTCAAGTACGAAGAGGTCTACCTGCACGCCTACGACTCCGTCTCGCACGCGACGACCGGACCGGCCGCTACCTCACCTTTCTACAACAGCCGCCGTCCCTGCAGCCAATTGAACGACCAAACCCCCCGACGAAACCTACTGCACCGCGTCGCACTGATTCGCGGTGCCTAACCACTCGCCCGTCGCCTCGCGTCATCTCCCCCGGCTCAGACTGTACAGAAAGACGGGACCACTTCTGCCACGGGACCGTAGCATGGCTACGGCTTTGCGTCGAGAAAGTCGTTCACCATCGGGACGATGATGGGTATGCGCTGCATCAGTGTCACGTGGGTGGTGTTGGGCAAGATGGCCAATCGCGATGCGGAGCGCGGCTTCATGTCGCCATGGATCTCGCCACCCTTTAGGCGAAACATCTCCGCGACGTGCGCGAGCCGCACGCCGTCCGCGTCGCCGTGGATGAAAAACATGGGCGTCGTGTTGGCCTTGAGCTTGTCGGCTCCGAAGTCGTACCCTTTCGAGAAAGTGGCGACGATTCGCTGGACCAACTTGGGAAAGTCGTCCGGAGTTGGACTCAGCTTCTTGTACTCGGTCTCAATCGGCGATCCTTTAAAATCGTCTGCCGTGAGTTTCGGGATATGTTCGACCGCTTCTGCGATCATGCCGTCGCGGCGGAACGTGGACGAAATGATGACTGCCCTTCGCACTCTGTCCGGATGGCGGATCGCACATTGCATCGCCACGGCTCCGCCCATGCTGTAGCCGATAAGGTCCGCTCGCGGGATCTTGAGATAATTGAGCAGTGCGGCCACGTCGTCGGCGAGGTTTTCGTAGGTCATATCTCGCGAGACGTCCGCCGTGCGGCCGTGACCTTGCGTTTCGACGGCGATGACTTTCCGTGTTTTGGAGAGCTCGCTGATCCACCCGGCCCAATTGTTGGTGATGGTCATGAACGAGCCGTGAAGCAACACCACCGGTTCGCCGCTCCCGTGGACTTCGTAATACATGTTGAGTCCATTGACTGGCGCGTAGCCCGTCGTTGGCTTCTGCTGCGCCGACACGTCAGCCCTAACGAGCGTCATTAAAAGGAACGCTGTCTTCCACAC
>DATBKN010000400.1:0-6286 GCA_036555845.1 Gemmatimonadaceae bacterium
AAGGTCATCTCCTGGATTCCGTTCTCGGCGCCGATCCTCATGCCCGTGCGCACGAGCATCATCCCGGTACCGTGGTACGAGATCCTGCTCGTTATGCTCGGCTTGGTGGTGGCCTGCCTGGTGTGCGTCTGGCTGGCCGCGCGGATCTACAGAGTGGGGATCCTGATGTACGGCAAACGTCCCTCACTCATGGAAGTCGCGCGCTGGATCAAGTACGCGAGATGACGTGTACCGGCCGCGCTCAGCGCGGCGGAGTTAGCGACCAGCTCAGGGCAAAGGATCCTGTCGGCGACGCACCCACGTTAGGCACCAGGAAACGCTCGAGCCGGTTCGAGCCGTGCGTGTGCTTGTACGCGACGAGCTTGCCGCCGATAAACGTGCCGAGCGCAGCGCCGGCCATGACATCGCTGGCCCAGTGCTTGTTTTTGTACATGCGCGACAAACCGACGGCCGTCGCCCCGCCGTACAGCAGCGGGCCGACAACCCAGCGCGCTTGTGAATGCGCGTCGAATAGCTCGCGCGTCAGCGCGGACGCCGTAGTGAATGCGACAGTCGTGTGGCCCGATGGGAAGGAGCTGTAGTCCGCGCCGAATCCACGTCCGAAACGGAAGACATCCGCGTCCGGCCCCGACTCGTTAGGATCGCTGCTCGGAACGTAGGGGCGCGCGCGGCCAATGACTCCCTTGAGGAGCGAAGTCGCCGCAGCGCTGAGTAGAATCGCCTCGGTTGAGTGCAGGCCGGCGTCAGCAACACGATCACTGCCGAATAAACGGCCTCCTGCCAACAGACCCGTTGTGAATACCAGCGGTCCACCACTCCCTAGACTGCTCGCGCCACCCGCGAGGCTGTGGAGCGTGCCATTTCGCTGCAGGGACGGCGCTTGCATCCGCGAATCCCACGAGGCGTCGTTGATGACAGCCACAGTGGCGCCAAGTACGAAGGCACTCGCTAAGAACATGTCCCGCTTGGAGATCCAGGGTTGCCCCCGGCGGCTCACGCTATCAACCGCGGCGCTCTGTCCCGTTGGCCGCGACGCCCGCGCAGCGACGGGTACCGCCGTGCCCGATGTCGACGACTGCCCGGCTGCGCGTGTTGCGCCGCAAGCGAGGGTCGACGCAGCGAGGATCGCGAGTAGGGGACGCATTGGCTTTCCAGTGAGTGGAACCGACGAGATGAGACAAGTGAAACAAGCTCGCCGTGACAAAGCCGCGGTGACATATCGTAAATCACCCGTTTTGTTCCGAACAGGTCAGAGCCCCAACTTCGCTGCCAGGTCCCGGTAGCTTCGGTCCTGGACCTCTTCGGGCGCGTCGTCGGAGGCAAGCTCCCAAAAGATCTCACGCTCGAGCAGGTCACCCAGCTCGCGCACGCTCATACGCTTTTCGTCGCGAAACCCATGCGCCACGACGAGCACTCGGTCCACGCCGACGCCAATCCCGGACGTGAATTTGAGCAGGCGCTGCGCCGTGCGCAGCGACGTGCTGGACGGCGTTACGAGGAGCAGCGTGCGATCCGCGGCATCGAGCGTTGTGACGAAGTCCGGTGCGACACGACCGTCCGCCGCTTTGACGCGATGCGTTGTGGGAAGAGGGATCGCCATGCGCAGGCGGAGCGCGACCTTTCGCGCGAGCTCACGCTCCGAGTGATGCGCAGTGACGAGGACGAGCATCGTCCCTAGTTCCCTCCCCCGCCCGGCGTCCTAACGCCCAGCGCTTGGTGCCTCTCGATTAAGCCTCGTGCCTCGTGCGCTTCGCGTTAAGTACTCGCTTCTGCGCCGCAGTAGCGGTCGAATGCCGACACGAGATCCGCCGCGATGGCGCCCGCATGCCTGCCTTCGATCTCGAAGCGCTCCATCATGTAAATCAATTGCCCATCGCGCATGAGCGCGATGGACGGAGACGACGGCCCGTAGCCGGCGAAGTACGAGCGCGCCCGTTCCGTCGCCGGCGCGTCCTGGCCGGCGAAGACCGTCGTTAGGTTGTCCGGCCGCGACTGCGATTGCTGCAAGGCGAGCGCGACGCCGGGACGCGCGTTGCGTGCGGCGCAGCCGCACATGGAGTTCACGACAACGAGCGTCGTCCCCTTCGCGTGCGGTAGCTTCGCGTCCACCTCTTCGGGCGTGCGCATTTCCTGAAATCCGATTCGCGTCAGTTCCTCGCGCATGGGCGCGATGAAGCGTTCATCGTACATCATCAAAGTCCTGCCTCCAGTGCGTCGTTCGTTCTATGAGTCGTCGTCTTCTTTGTCGTCACGCGCCAACGCGAGAATGGCGCTCTGCGGCACGACGATGTACCGCTCGCCCTCGAACGTGAGCTCGACAGCGGCTTTGCGGAAAAAAAGAGCGTAGTCCCCCGGCCTCGCCTGCATCGGCACGAAACGTGTCTCGCGAATGCCGCTCGTGCGCCAGGGTTCGTCGGCATGATCGCCGAAGTCTGGCAATGGTAGCCCGGGACCAGTCGCGATGATGTAGCCGCCTTGCACCGCTTGGTTGTCGACGGCGGTGGGTGGCAGGTACAGGCCGACTTTGCTTCGCTCCTCGCCTTCCTCAACGCGGATGAGCACACGATCGCCGACGACGAGCAGCAGTTTCTTTTCTTTGTCCTGGCTCATGCGCTTGGTCCTTTGTTCATCCGTGTAACCGCGATTGGAATATAAGGCGCTTCCACGCTGCATTAACCAAAATGCTGTCACACATAGGGTTTCCGCCGTCGCGAGACCCACCACGGGGTCATACTTTTCCTGCCAATGTCACTGCGCGCGCTCAGGATCGTGCTGATTGCCGCTCCAGCTCTGTGCCTGGCTGAAACGCTTGAGGCGCAAGAAAGCAGATCGGTCGGCGATTCCGTCACACTCAGCCAGGCCCTTACGCGGGCTCGGAGCGAGCGCCCGGCCGCAGCGTTGGGCCGCGGCGCCGCGGCTCAAGCTCGCGGCGAAGCTGCAATTGTCGCAGCGATTCCGAATCCCGCGCTGCAGTATGAGCGCGCCGATTTTGAGCCGGTTACAACTTGGCGCGTGACGCAGCCACTCTCCTGGCTCGTGGAGCGGCCGAGCGACATCATCGCGGCGCGCGCCACACGCGAACGCGGCGTTGCCGACTCGGCGCAAGCGCTCGCGGACCTCGGCGCCGACGTCCTGACTGTCTATTTCGAAGCAGTCGCGGGGCAGGAGCGGCTGCGCATCGCGCTGGAGCTGGCCGCCGTTGCCGACACTGTCGTTAGGCTGGCTGAGCGACGTGTCTCGGCGGGCGATATCTCCGCGCTGGAACGCGATCAGTTCTCGCTCGAGGCGCTGCGAGCCAGGCTCGCGCTGTCCCGCGCGCGCGAGGACGCCCTCGCGGCCGTGGCCGCCCTCGCGCTGGCGATCGCGCCCGGTTCCGCCGCCAGCTTCGTTCCGCGCGACCCACTCGAGCAGGGTGTCGACGGCCTCACGAGCGTTCGCGCTCACGCCGACTCGATTACGATCTCGAATCTTCCCCGCGTACGGGCCGCGCTTGCTGCCGCGCGCAGCGCCGAAGCGACGGCGTCGGCGGCGCGCTGGGCGATGCTGCCGATTCCTTCAATGTTCGCTGCGCGCGAATGCTGCAGCGCGGAGGGAACGAACAACTTGCTGGGATTCTCCGTGCCGCTGCCGATCTTCAGCCAGGGACGCGAGTTGGCGGCGGAGCGTGCAGGGGCGGCGACGATCGCGCGGGCGCGAGCGGAGGAAGCTCGGCTCATGGAGCAGCGGCGGCTGCAGGCAGTGATTGCACGCTACGACGAATCGCGGCTCAGAGCGCAACTGGCACGCGATTCACTCGCGGTGACGGCGCGCGCGCTGCGCGCTGGAGCCGTGCGGCTTTACGAGGAAGGGCGAACCGGTGTTCTCCCCGTGCTGGACGCCATCCGCAACGAACGGGACATCATGCGTGAGTTGATCGACAACATGTTAGGCTTTCAGCGCGCGCGCGCCGAGCTCGGCGTCGTGTTAGGCGTGTGGCCAGGAGAGCGAGAATGAGCCAGCTCGCGAACCGTCGTCTGTCGGGCGCGTTGCTCCTGGGCACGCTGCTCGGCGCGTGCGGTGACGATGACAAGAAGGGTACAGCGCCCGCGACGATCGCGAATCCGACGACGGAAGCGGCTTTGACGACGATTACTCTGTCGACCGAAGCCGTGCAGCGACTCGGCATCGAGACGACGCCTGTTGACTCGGTGGCGTTGCGAGCGACGCGCACGGTGGGCGGCGAGGTGATGGCGCCTCCCGGTCTCGACGTGACTGTATCGGCCCCTGTCGCTGGAACTGTTGTCACGCCAGTCGGCACGCCGATCGTCGCGTCTGGCGCGAACGTCGTGCGCGGCGCAGAGCTGATGCGTCTGGTACCACTCCCCGCCGATCGCGACCTGTTGCGCAGCGGCGAATCGCTCACGATCGCGGAAGCGAAGTTCGCGCAGGTCTCGGCTGAGGCACAGCGTGTGGCCAAGCTCTATGCCGACAAGCTGGTATCGGCACGCGATCTGGAGCGCGCTCAGGCAGACCTAACGACCGCGCGCGCGGAGCTGGACGCCGCCAGAGCGCAAGTCGAAATGGCGCGTGGCCAGGGGAAAGGAGACGACCGCGCGCTGACGGCGTTCCACATCACGGCGCCGATGAGTGGAGTCGTGCAGCAGGTGCACGTCGCCCCGGGTCAGCCCGTCGCTGCCGGTTCGCCGCTCGTGCAGATCGCGCAGTTGGATCGCGTGTGGGTGCGCGTCCCGCTATACGCCGGCGATGTGCGCAGCGTCTCACGCGGAGAAGTGACGGTATTCACGTTAGGCGACGCCGGGGTACGGTCATGGCGTGGGGTACCTGTCAGCGCGCCGCGACGCGGTGACCCGGGAGCGGCATCCGTTGATCTGTACTACGAAGTGGCGTCGCGCGGAGCGCTGCGCGCTGGCGAACGCGTGACAGTGTCGCTGCCAACCGCCGATGCGGCCGCGGCGCGCCGCGTGCTCGCCGTGCCGATGTCCGCGATCCTGTATGACGTCTACGGAGGAACGTGGACGTATGTCGCGAAGGACTCGATTCACATGGTCCGTACGCGCGTGGAGCTTGGCGACATCGTGGACGGACGCGCCATCATCGTGCGCGGCCTAACGCCTGGCGTTCGCGTCGTGACGGCGGGAGCCGCGGAGCTGTTCGGCACCGAATTCGGTGTGGGGAAGTAGCTCGTGCGCTGGCTGATTCGGACCGCCTTACGACTGCGCGTCGCGGTAATCGCGCTCACAGTCGTCGGTTTCATCGCGGGACTTCAAGTCGTGCGCCATGCGCCGCTCGATGTCTTCCCTGAATTCGCCCCGCCGCTCGTAGAGGTACAAACAGAAGCGCCGGGCCTGTCCACCGAAGAAGTGGAAGCGCTCGTCACCATTCCGATCGAGAACGCGCTCAACGGAACTCCGTACCTGGATCAATTGCGCTCCAAGTCCGTCCTGGGCCTTTCCAGCGTCGTCGTTCTCTTCGATCGCGGCAGCGACCTCCTCGACGCTCGGCAGTTCGTCAGCGAGCGGCTGTCGCGAGTGGTTCCGGAGCTACCGGCCGTTTCGCGCGCGCCCGTGCTTCTCTCACCGCTCTCCTCGCTGAGCCGAGTGATGAAGGTCGGGCTGTCGTCCAAGACGCTGACGCAGATCGACCTAACGACGCTCGCCAAGTGGACGATCAGGCCGCGCCTGATCTCGGTCCCGGGCGTGGCGAATGTCGCGATCTGGGGTCAGCGTGATCGCCAGCTGCAGGTTCTCGTGCATCCGGATCTGCTGCGCGCCAACGAGCTGACCGTGAAGCAAGTCCGCGAGGCAGCGCGCAGCGCCGTATCTGTGCAAGCCGGTGGCTTCATCGACATGCCAAATCAGCGCTTCGCCGTCTCGCAGCGGCCGAGCGTGCTCACGGCGGAAGAACTGGCGCGCGCTCCGGTTGCCTTCCGCAGCAGCGCGCCGATCACGTTAGGCGACGTCGCGACTGTCGTGGAAGGGCATCAGGCGCCGATCGGCGACGCCGTCATCGATGACGTGCCCGGCTTGTTGCTGATCGTCGAGAAGCATCCCTGGGCGAACTCGCTCGATGTCACTCGCGGGGTCGAGTCGGCGCTCGCAGCGCTGGCGCCGGGTCTGCCCGGCGTGAAGGTCGATCCGACGATCTTCCGTCCGGCGACCTTCATTGAGATGTCGATCAGCAATCTGAATCGCGCGCTTCTGATCGGCGTCGTGCTCGTCGTCATAGTACTGACGCTGTTCCTGAGAAACTGGCGCACCGCGGCGATCTCGCTCGTGGCGATCCCGCT
>DATBKN010000401.1:0-3581 GCA_036555845.1 Gemmatimonadaceae bacterium
CGTGAAGCCGATGCGGCGTCGCAATCAGACGGAGCCTTTGACACCATCGGTGTTACGCGCCACCGTCATCGGCGCAGCAGGGTGGTTAAAAATACCTATCCGTAGTGCCAAGTCTTGCAGCCGCGCAACGGCGGCGGCCGAATTGCGACGCGCGCGGCGTGCTACGCGCGCCTCGCCAATCGCTCGGTGAGCGGAACGTCGCGAGCCACGAATACGACCTCGTCGTCGCTCGCATAGGGCGTGAAACGCCGCCGATACTCGCGAGGCGGCACGCCGATGGTCCTCACGAAAGCGCCGCGCATATGCTCCTCGTTCTTGAACCCGCAGCGTCTTGCGACCGCTGCGAGCCTCTCGTCCGACTCCTCCAACAGGCGCCGGGCGGCATCGACTCGAATCGCCTCGACGACCTTGGCCGGCGTGCAGTTGCGCTTCGCGGCGTACACGCGCGCGAAATTTCTCGGGCTCATGCACGCTCGCTCGGCGAGGGCCTCAACGCTCAAGTTCGCCGTTAGATTCTCCGCGATCCAGCGCTCGAGCTCGGTAAACTCGTCGGATACAGCTTCGACCTGACCGGCCAGCAACGCGCTGTATTGCGATTGCCCACCCGCGCGTTTCATGTAGACGACGAGCACGCGAGCGACGTCCAACGAAAGCTGTCGTCCGAAATCGTCCTCGATGAGAGCCAACGCCAGATCGATCCCCGTCGTCATGCCCGCGGAGGACCACACGGGCCCGTCCCGCACGAAGATCGCGTCGGGCACTACCGTCACGCCTGGATAGCGAGCGGCGAGCAACCCGCACTGCATCCAATGCGTCGCGGCGCGCCGGCCTTCGAGCAAGCCGGCGGCGGCCAACAGAAATGTGCCGACGCACACGGAGCAGACGCGCTTGCAGTCGCCGGCGCGTTCGCGTACCCAGTCGACGAGCGCCAGGTCGCCCGTAACGTCCTCGATGCGAAATCCACCTGGGACTATCAATGTGTCGATTTGCTTGCCGTCCAGCGAGGAGATGGCTTCGGTGACGAGCGGCACCCCCACCGACGTTCTAACGGCGCCGCCTCGCGTGGAAACGACGACGCACTGATACGGCTCGATGCCGCGCTTCCCTGCGGACAACACGCTGGCGAGCCGAAACGCTTCCAACGGTCCCGTGAGATCGAGAAGCGAAACGCCGTCGTAGACGGCGATGACGATGCGACGTGGCGAAGACATGGTGCGGCACTATTTCGAGGATTTATGTCATTGCCGCCCAAGGCTAACAACGGCAGAGTTCTTCGTCGAGGTCCCATCGAGTAAGAGGCTCTTGAAATGAGAGACACAGTGCTTGTCAAACGGCTCCACGACACCGAGGATGTCGCGCCGTTGACCGCGACGCTCGTGCACACGAGCAATAGCGATCGCGTGGACGTCGCCGGGGTCATCGGGCTGCACATCTTCACGAAAGAGTTGCGTCGTACACTCGAGTTCTACTCCCGATTATTCGGCCTTCGACTGCTCGAGGATTCGCATCGCGGCGCCGAACGCTACGTCGTGATGGGCATCGGGCAGTCGCTCCGCATCACGGTCCAGGAGCGCGATAAGAGCGCCTGCGACTCGATTCAACCAACGCGCTTTACGTTAGTCGCCGATGACTTCGATCGTGCGCGTGCGAGCGTTTGGAATCTCGGCGTCCGCGCCATCGAACTGGGCGGCGAGACGAGTCTTTTTCGGCCCAGGCGGCGCAATCGCTCGTTCGTGATCCGAGACCCCGGAGGCAATGAGATCGAGATCGTGGAGCGAAGCGTGGACGAGGTCCGACACCTCCAAGGTGAAAGAGCAAGGAGTTATGGATGACTAACGACAGCGCGGTTCCGAACAAAAAACTCGTAAGCCGATTCCACGCCGCGAGCAGCGACTCGAGCAAGAATGTTCTGCATGAGCAGACAGAGCAGCGTGCGCTCGCTCGCGTTCAAGTCGAGCCGCGCGCGTCGATCCGAACAGGACCCGCATTACGAATGGCCGTCGGGGGCGGTCTGCGCGCCGAACAGCGCGTAGCAGAGCACGGCGCCGACGAAAGGCGTCCTCGGTTGCGCAAGAGCGCCGACGGTCCGCCTGCGCCCTTCGCGGCCATCAAGGAAAACGCCTCGCGATTTGAACGCGCGCGGCCCGCACGTTGTCACAGCCCGTATCGGTCGTCGTAGCAAAGAGCAAATCCGACGGAAGGAGGTCTCGAGATGAAATCACGGATCGATGTCAGCCGCGTCTCGCCGCAATCCATTCGGAGCCTGATCGCGCTCGGCGCGCAGGTCGAAACGTCGGGCCTCGAGCCCTCGCTGCTCAGGCTCGTCGAGATGCGCGCCTCGCAGATCAACGGTTGCGCGTACTGTCTCGACATGCACAGCAAGGACGCGCGCGCGGCGGGAGAGAAGGAGCAGCGGCTCTACGTGCTCGACGCTTGGCGCGAGACGTCGCTTTACAGCGACCGCGAGCGCGCCGCGCTCGCCTGGACCGAGTCGGTCACGCGCGTCGCGGACACGCACGTGCCGGACGACGTGTACGAGGAGGTCAGCCGTCATTTCAGCGAGCAGGAGCTCGTCGCGCTGACGCTCGCCGTGGTCGCGATCAACGGCTTCAATCGGCTGAACGTCGCGTTCCGCGTCGAAGGCGGAAGCTATCAGCCCGGCATGTTCAAGAACCTGCTGAAGACTGACGCGAAAGCGGCCCATCAGCGATAGGCGCGCGCCTGCAGCTTGAACCGAACAACGTCACCTGCGCGTGATGCGGGTGTGACTGTCTGCGCGAAGGAAAAACATGAAACACCGCGGCCCTTTCGATAGGGTCCACGTCGCGTTGGTGCATGAGCTGGCGCGTCGATAGGAGGAACAGGATGGATAGTGCCAAGATCGATACCGACGTCTTGATCGTGGGTGCGGGGCCGGTGGGGCTGTTCCTCGCCAATGAGTGCGCTCGCCGAGGGCTGCGATGGCGAGTGATCGAGTCGCGCGCATCACAATCGACCCATTCCAAAGCGCTTGCGATCTTCCCGCGTACTCTCGAAATCTTCGACATGGCAGGCGTGGTCGGTCCGTTTTGCGAGGCGGCCAACCGGGTCACGTCGGTCGCCGTGATGTCGCATGGGCGCACCCTTGCACGCATGCGCTTCGCCCCGGAGGAGAGCCCTTATCCGTTCATTGCGATGGTGCCGCAGAACGTGACGGAGGCGCTCCTGGTCGAGCAGCTGCAGCGCAAGGGCGGAGCGGTCGAGTACGAGACGGCGTTCGTCACGGCGGTTCAGCACGACCATAGCGTGAGTGCAACGCTCGACCATAGAGGCCAGCGCACGGATGTGACAGCGGCATTCGTCGTAGGCTGTGACGGCCCGCGCAGCACCGTCCGGCAGACGCTGAAGCTGGCGCTGGAGGGCGGGGAATACGAAGCCAAGTTCATGCTGGCCGACATCGAGACCAACGCAGACCTGCCGGCGGACCAGCTGCAGCTCTGCCCGAGCGAGCTGGGCGCGCTGGCGATTTTTCCGATGAGCGTTACCCGGAAGCGCATCGTCGCGACGATCGACCAGCCGGAAGGAGATGCGCCATCGCTGGA
>DATBKN010000402.1:0-4368 GCA_036555845.1 Gemmatimonadaceae bacterium
AGCGCGATGGCGTTGTTGAGGAAGCCGCGTTCGGAATAGAGGTCGACGGCCTTTTCGTAATAGACCAGCGCTTCGGCTGCGCTGTTCTGGCGAATCAAAATGTCGCCGACCCTGTTGTAGAGCGGGATATCGGCGTCGTCGATGTCACTAGCGAGCGTGTCGAGCAACTCGATGTACGCCTGCACGGCGCGATCGAATTGCTTCTTCTGCTCGAAGTCTGCTGCCTTCTTTTTGAGTTTAGAGACGTTGGACATCGACGCGGGCGCTCGGACATACAGGTCGGCGGGGGGCGCGTCGACGACCTAACTAGGCACTACCTGCGCCCGCCCTTGCCTCGGTGTAGCAGCTACGACCACGCACCCACGTCGCGCGACAGCGGTTGTCACCGTACCAGTACGGCAACTCGCGCACATCGTCGCAGTCGAACAGCGCCAGGTCCGCGGAGAATCCCGGGGCGATTTGACCGACCCGATCCGCGATGCCTAACGCCGCCGCGCCGTTGACGGTGGCGGCCAGGATTGCCTCCGCGACCGACATCCTGAGCTGACTCTCGGCGAGCGTGAGGATCAGCGGGAAGTTGGTCGGCGGCGAGGTACCAGGATTGAAGTCCGTCGCCAAAGCGACGGCCGCTCCCGCCTCGATCAGCGCCCTCGCGGGCGCCTGACGATCCTTGCCTAGAAACAGCATGGTTCCCGGAAGCAACGTGGCAACCGTTTGCGACGCCGCGAGCGCCCGAATCCCATCGTGCGAGATTGCCGCGAGATGATCGGCCGATGTTGCGCCTAACTCCACAGCGAGCTGTGCTCCGCCTGACGGACGCAGCTCGTCTGCATGCAGTTTGAGGTGCAACCCAGCTCGGCGTGCGGCCGAAAGAATCGACCGCGATTCCTCAACCGTGAAAACGCCCGGTTCGCAGAACACATCGACGAACTGGGCGAGTCCATCAGCCGCCACCCGCGGAATCATGCCAGAGACGAGCGAAGTCACATAATCGGCACGTCCTGCCGGTGTGGCGCGTGCTTCCAGGGGGATCTCGT
Source organism: Gemmatimonadaceae bacterium (assembly GCA_036555845.1). Classification (GTDB taxonomy): domain Bacteria; phylum Gemmatimonadota; class Gemmatimonadetes; order Gemmatimonadales; family Gemmatimonadaceae; genus DASYRX01. The sequence continues at coordinate 1,038 of DATBKN010000402.1, forward strand.
GCGCCCCCAGAAAAGTGGGGACGATTCTGACCTGTTGGGCCTCACTAAGGCGACGGGCGACTCGGAGCATTTTCAGCTCGTCGTCGAGGGTGAGGCCGTAGCCCGATTTCACTTCTACGGTGGTTGTGCCGTGCGAGGCGAGACGCGCGAGCCGAGTCGTCGCCAGCAGATAAAGTTCTTCTTCATCTCTGCCTCGTAAGTCTCTGACGGATGCGTGGATACCGCCGCCTCTTCGTGCGATTTCCATGTAGTCGGCACCCGCAGCCCGAAGCTCCTGCTCTTCGTATCTCGGCTTTCCGAAAATCGCGTGCGTGTGCGAGTCGACCAAACCAGGCATGAGGAGCCGCCCGCCGCAGTCCACCCGCTCGGCACCCGTATATCGCTGCTCCAATTCGTCGCCCGGTCCGACGGCCGCTATCGCGTCGCCGTCAACCACAACGGCAGCGTTTGTCAGAATTGCGCAGTCGCCAAGCTCGCTCGCGCGACGAGCTCGCGTTGGCCCGGCGCATGTCACGACTTGCGATGTGTTGGTGAAGAGAAGCATGACTGCACTGAGTATCCGCCTAGCGAGGAAGCTCGCAATCCCAATCGAACGATGACCGGACTCTGCAGATCGACGTCGCGAGTAGCGGCTTGACGTCCTGCAACACCCACCTTAGCGTCTTTCGTACAACTGAAGCCGTGGTGATTTGCCGCCTATTGCCGCCACGTTAAACAAAGCGCTAAAACGCGAGAGCCCGGCGGCTACTTCTTCCCGCCCGGGCTTTTTCGTCAAGAAATGGGGTCAGACCCCATTTCTTGAGTCGCGTTAGGCGGCGGACTTTTGACGGAGTAGCCCCATGACCCCGCCCCGAACGATCGCGATCTTCCACGAACACCCGGATTGGTTCCGGCCGCTCTTCGCTGAGCTGGATCGCCGCGTCATCCCCTACGTCCGCATCGATGCCGCGGCGCATCAGTACAACCCTCACGAGCGCGTAACGCCGTATGCCTTGGTGTTCAACCGCGCATCGCCATCGGCGTATCTGCGCGAGCACAAACAGACGACGTTTCACACGCTCAACTGGCTGCGGCACCTCGAGCGACTCGGCACGCCCGTTGTGAATGGCGCTGACTGCTATGCCCTCGAGCTCTCCAAGGCGTGGCAGATCGACATCCTCGAGGAGCTCGGCCTCCCTGCTCCTCGCACGCGCGTCATCAATCATCCATCGCAGGCAGTCGATGCCGCGCAAGACCTGCGCTACCCCGTGCTCATCAAGGCCAACGTCGGTGGCAGCGGCGCAGGGATCACGAGCTACGCGAGTGAAGCCGAGTTGGCGCGCAACGTCGCTTCTGGGGTGCTGGACTTCGGCGTCGACGGCACGGCGCTCGTGCAGGAGCGCGCGCCACTGCGTGGCGGCCATATCACCCGGGTCGAGACGTTAGGCACCCGCTACCTCTACGGCATCAACGTGTATCCGGCGGAGGGATTCAACCTCTGTCCTGCGGACGTCTGCCAGACAACGGACGGACAGGACCTCGCGCGCGCTGCGTGCGCAGTCGACGCGCCAAAGAACGGCATGCGCGTCGAGGGGACGACGCCGCCGGCTGAGATCATCGCGCAGGTCGAACGCATCGCCAAACGCGTCAAGCTCGACGTCGGCGGCATCGAGTACTTCGTCGATGACCGCGACGGCAAACACTACTTCTATGACATCAATGCGTTGTCGAACTTCGTGGCAGACGCCCCGCGCGTCGTCGGCTTCGATCCGTTCGCGCGCCTGGTGGACTACCTCATCGAGCGCGCCGGAATCGAGACGACTTCAGCCGTGAGGGCCGCCTGATGCGCTACGGCTATTGGCTTCCGGTATTCGGCGGCTGGCTGCGCAACGTGCCTGACGAGGGGATGGAGCCCTCCTGGCAGTATGTGAGCCGGCTGGCGCGTCGCAGCGAAGAAATCGGCTTCGACATCACGCTCATCGCCGAACTGTTCCTGAACGACATCAAGGGGATCGACGCGCCATCGCTCGACGCGTGGAGCACGGCTGCGGCGCTCGCCGCGGTCACGGAGCGGCTCGAGCTCATGGTCGCTGTGCGACCCACGTTCCACAATCCTGCGACCCTCGCAAAGCAAGCGGCGAACATCGACAGGATTTCGAATGGGCGCCTGGCGCTCAACGTGGTGTCGTCCTGGTGGAAGGACGAAGCGCGTCGCTACGGCGTACGCTTCGACGAGCACGACGATCGTTATGCGCGCACCGCCGAATGGCTCCAGGTGCTGGACGGTGTGTGGCGTGAGCCGCGCTTCAGTTTCGAGGGTCGCTACTACACCGTGGACGAGACCGTCCTCGAGCCCAAGCCTGTTAGGCGTCCGCGTCCCGCGATCTACGCCAGCGGCGAGTCCGAAGCGGCGAAGACGTTGATCGCTCGCACGTGCGATGCGTACGCCATGCACGGCGATCCCGCGGAACGCATCATCCCCAAGATCGCGGACATCCGCGCTCGCCGCGAAGCGTTAGGTCTCCCGCCGATGCAGTTCGCGATGGCGGCGTATTTCATCGTGCGTGAGAGCGAAGCGGCCGCGCGCCGCGAGCTGGAGCGCATAACGAACGTGCAGCCGGGCTCACCGGGATACGCCAATTACCAGGACTGGATCCAGCATACGCAGCTGGAGCAACGCGTCAGTCTGGAGGACTACTCAGTCTCCAATCGCGGCTTGCGCGCGAATCTGGTCGGCACGCCCGAGCAGGTTGCTGAACGCGTTAGCGCCCTGAGCGCCGCGGGTGTGAACGTGCTCCTCCTCCAGTGCAGCCCGCAGCTCGAGGAGATGGAGCGCTTTGCTGAGACGGTTATGCCGCTGGTCGCGGAGCACGAGGGCGTTTTCCCGAGTATCGCGGCGTAATGCATTAGCGCGAGCGGCGGCGTGACTCCCCGCGACCTTTCGCGACGCGACTTCGTCGCCGCTTCGCTGGCTGTGGACCTCGGTGTTGCCTCACGACATTCGTCAGGCACACAGCTGGCGATTGCCGAGTCGAACGTCGAGATCAAACCCCCGACGGGTCGTGTGACGCCTGGTTCGTGCGCCCCACAACGGCTTCGCATCCTGAAGTTCTCGTTTGGCCTGACTCGCGCGGATTGCGGCACGCTCTGCGCGAGCTCGGAAGGCGCTGCGGCGAGGCAGGCCATGCGGTACTCGGGCCTAACCATTTTACCGCATGGCCAACGCTCCTGTCTTTGACTCTACCTTCAACTACTCGAATGCCGCGCGGATCCGGACAAACTCCAAGCGGCGTTACAGCGGCAAAGCGCGCGCGGAAGTCGAGCTATTCCCGGATGCGTTGCATAGCTGGAC
>DATBKN010000403.1:0-10438 GCA_036555845.1 Gemmatimonadaceae bacterium
GCCTGGTATATGGGGATCAATCGCGGCGACCGCTTCGAGTCGATGGTGTCGATGAGCACGCCCGAATTCGGCCTAACGAAATGGCGCGCCGATCACGAGCCGCGTGACTCGGCGAAATGGCAGGAGCGTTATACGTGCGGCGATGTGAACATCTCGCTCATCAAAACGGCGCGTGGCCGCGTGATACGCCTGGAGCACGACGTCACCTCGCCGAGGCCGTATTCACGCATCAACATGATCCAGGGAACGCTCGGGCTCTTCGAGGATTATCCGCCGCGCGTGTACGTGGAGGGGCGCGAGGCGCCACACAGCTGGGGCACGCTGGACACCTACAAGGGCGAGTTCACACATCAGCTCTGGCGTTCGTTAGGTGACAAAGCCAGTGGCGCGGGGCATGGCGGGATGGATTACATCATGGCGTGGCGCGCGGTGCAATGGTTTCATGAGGGCCTGGCGCCCGATTTCGACGTCTATGATGCCGCAGCCTGGAGCGCGCCGGGGCCCCTATCGGAGCAGTCGGTGGCCAAGGGCGGCGCGCCGATGCGATTTCCTGATTTCACCCGCGGGGCCTGGCGCGAGGCGAAGGCGACCGCAGCGCTGTAGAACGATGGGATAGGGTGACTGCGGACGTTGGCGCTCGTCCTCGCAGTGTCCCCCACTCATTTCTCGTGCGCTTCTGGTCACTCGCGGGAGTCCTGCGCGACCTGCGTTTCGCACTGCTCGCGCTGCGACGCGATCCATCCTTTGTTGCGACGGCTGCCGGGTCGCTCGCGCTCGCGTTAGGTGTTGTCACGAGCGTCTACGGCATCGTGGACGCCGCGACCCATCCCGTGAACGCCGTGCGCGAGCCCGATCGCGTGTTCTACGTGGCGAATCACGGCCAGGGGGCAAGCCGGGGTTACCCGACGGCTGCGTTCGCAGAGCTTGTTCGTACCCGGCAGCGCGTATTCTCGCGAACAGCGCTGGTTGATACGCGATCTGTCAACTACGTGATCGCATCACGCGCCGATCATGGCTTTGGGATGTTCGTCTCACCAGAGTTGTTCGATGTTACGGGTATTACACCCATCCTGGGACGCCCATTCGTCCCCAGCGACTTTGCGGCGGCGAGTTCGCCCGTGGCGCTGGTTGGCCTGCGGCTCTGGCGCACGGCGTTAGGCGGGCAGCGGACGGCGATTGGACGCACGATTGACATCGACGGCCGCATGTATACGGTGGTCGGCGTGATGCCCGCCGACGCGAGTTGGCGACTGGGCGCAGACCTGATTATGCCCGCGGGGCGCGGTGAACCAGGGGCATACCCCACCGTGATCGGTCGGCTGCGCGCGGGCCTCAATGCAGACAGCGCGCGTGATCAGTTGCGGCGCGATGTCGACCCGCTGCTTACAGCGACGTTCGGTGTTGGCCAAAGACCGTTCCGAACGAACTTCATGCCGGTGACTCGGCCACCGGAAGCAATGAGGGATGAGCACAAGATGCTGCTCGCGGCGTCGAGCCTCATTGTGTTGATCGCGTGCGCGAACATGGCCAGCCTGATGCTGGCGCGGGGACTCAGTCGCAATCGCGAGTACGCGTTGCGCTTTGCGCTTGGGGCGAACCGTTCCAGTGTAGTGCGCCAAATACTGATCGAGGCATTGGCGTGCTCGATCGCCGCTGCTGTTGTTGGTACCGTTCTGGCAGGTTGGCTCTTTCACCTTTTCACATATCGCCTAACAAGCGATGTCCCTTTGCTTGGTGTCGTCGCGCTGACGCTCAATTGGCGCGTCTTCGCATTTGCAGCGATGTCGGCCGTCGCGGCTGCGTTTGTATCTGCCGTTTATCCAGCTATGCGAGTGAGCGCAGTGCAGTTGGAGCACTCTTTGAAAGACGGCGGTTCCACGATCACTCGCCGCACACGAATGCGACACAGCCCGCTCGTCGTCGCTCAGGTGGGGTTGACGCTCGCGCTGCTCATGGCCGCCAATCTCATGGTAAAGAGCGCGAGCGAATTGCGCGAGCGGGATCTTGGCTTCGAACCGCGCGGCTTGCTGTCAATCAACACGTTTGTACCACGGACTTTGCGTGACTCGCTTAATGGAGCTGAACTGCGAGATGCCGTTATGCAGACGATTGCCGCAGAGCCAGGCGTGCAGAGCGTGGCCACGGCCCACTTCGCTGAACCGGCCGGCAGTGGGGTTGTCGTCACGCTCGCCGGAGGTGGTAGCCGACGGAGTTACCTCACGTCATACACAGAGGTGAGCGCGAACTATCTCGCTACGTTAGGCATCCGCGTAGCCGAAGGTCGAGATCTGGCGCCAGGGGATGAGGTGTCCAATGTCGGTGCGGCCGTCGTGAGCCGAACCGCTGCCCGCGCGTTTTGGCGCGGCGACGATCCCATCGGCCAGATGATCATGCTCGCGGACTACGGTAAGGACGGACCGCTCGTCCGAGTTGTCGGGATTGCCGAGGACGTTGCGGCCAGCGTGTCGGATCCGTACAGAGAAGCCGCGCCCACGATTTATGTCGGTACACGCGACACCGCTCGGCTGCCGACATCTATCGTGGTGCGCACGTCGGCGTTTGCAGAAGGCAGAATGCTGGCGCAGCTCGGTCTTCGCGCCCGCAATGCATTACCCCCGCGAGTCGCCGTGCATGTCGATCGCTACCTGTCCCAGTTGGACGCGATGATTGCGATTCGCTACTTCATCGCCGGCTTGTTCGTCGCGTTCGGTGTGCTCGCTTTGTGTCTCGCGATGTTCGGCACGTTCTGCGTGCGCTCGCAGGACGTGGCTCGTCGCGCGCGCGAATTTGCGGTGCGCATCTCGCTTGGCGCCACGGGAGCGACGATCGCCCGATCTGTCTTGCATGACAGCGTCGTGATCGTGCTCGCTGGCACTGGCGTCGGCGCATTCTTCGCCATCTACGCCGCCCGCCGTTTGGACCCCTGGCTTTACGGCGTTTTCTACAGCGACGTGCGCGCGCTCTTGTTAGGCGAGTTCCTGCTGGTCGTTACGACGCTTCTCGCTTCACTCGCACCGGCATTGCGTGCAGCGCGCAGCAACCCGATCGAGATTCTGCGCGCGACCTAACGCATTTCCCAGTTCGCGATCGGCAGCACGCGACGGCCCGAGCGGTTGCTTTTGGCGATGTTGATCAGGCCCACCTGCACGCCGTCGAGCGACCGCGCGTAGTTGATGATGCCGATCGTGAGCCCTTGCTGATTCCCCTTCATATAGTTGAACGAGCTGACGGCCACGCCGCGCTGCGTCCCGAATTTTTCTATGCGCGTGAACAGGGTCGCGGCGTTGAATCCGCCCATGTCACCCGCACCGACCGCAATCCCGCCTAACGCCACACCACGGAGGTCCGAACCGCCGGCTCCCAATCCGCCGATCAACAACCCGCGGCTTATCCCGCCTACGCCGATTCCGATGCCGCCGATCCCGATACCGGTGAAGTCGCCGCCGACTCCCATCCCGACGCCGCCGATGCCGAGTCCCTTGAAGTCGCCTCCAACACCAGCGCCGACGCCGCCGATCAAAACCCACCGCGCGTCACCGCCCACCCCGACACCGACGCCGCCCAAGCCGAAGCCCCTGAACTCTTCGCCGATCCCGGCGCCCACACCGCCGACGAGCAATCCTGTCGCCGGACCGCCCGCGCCCACCCCAACTCCGCCGATCGCGATTCCCTCCAGGCTGCCTCCCACGCCCGCGCCGATTCCGCCTAACAAGAGGCCCTTAGCGCTTCCGCCGGCACCGACACCGATCCCTCCGACCATCGCCCCTTTCAGACTTCCGCCCGCACCGACTCCGATTCCGCCGAGCACGATACCCGTCACGCTGCCCCCGGCTCCTGCTCCGATGCCGCCAATCATGATGCCGCTCATGTCACCGCCGGCGCCCAGCCCGACACCACCGATTCCGATTCCTTTCATCTCTTCTTCAGCGCCCACACCGAAGATCCCTAACGCGAGGCCATTGATCCGGTCAGCGCCGGTCTGCGGAAGTCCGAGCGCCAAGCCATTCACTGTGCCGCCGACGGCGTCCTCATAAGGTGTCCATAGCGTGATGTTCACGCCGTCCACCTGCTCCATCTTCCGATCGCGGAAGTTGAGCCTCAGCCCTTTGACTCGCCGCGAGTCACCGATGCTGATCCCGTGGCTCACGCCTTCGTCTCTTCGTTGGGCGGCGGCCGTCGATGCGAACAGAGCCGCAGCGTTAGCAAGAAGAGCGACCAGAAGCACGTTGCGGACAACGAGTGTCATAGGGCCTATCGCTGGTTGTCGGAATGTCCGGCTTACGACTCGTATGTCGTTCTGTTTCAAGTCGTAACGCGGGTCAGCCCCTGCCTCACCAGCCAGAACGTCATCGCAAGCAGCGCCCCGAGAATCAGTAGGACGCCACCGACTGCAATCCACACGATGACCTTCGACGAACGCCCCGTGCGCGCTGGCTCCGCCGCGTAGCGCTCGATGAGCTGCTGATTGCGCAGGTTCGATTTGAAGCCGATGTCGAACAGGTCTCCGATGACAGGAACGGCTCCGACGGTCGCGTCGAGTGCCATGTTCCCCAGCAGACGCAGCACCAGCGTGTGTGGCAAGCGGTGCCTGACGGCGAGGAGAATTGGGTAGGCACCGAGCAGCGCTGCGACGGCGTCGCCCCCACCAGGCACCAGGCCTAACAACGCGTCGGCGCCGAGCCTAACGCCGATCACCGGGATGCGAATGGCGCTGTCCAGCAGCCGCGCCAGACGATTGGCGCGCTCCAGATCACGACTCAGCTCTCTGTGCGCTTGGCTCCGAGAATCGTCCGGCATCTAGTGAGCTTTAACATCGAGAGCGCAGAGGCACCACCGCTCCCGCCGCGAGAACGCCGAGAAATGTCGGCAAACGCTTTTTAAGAAGAAGCAGTTGTCGTAGTCCGGCGAGCCCTCCGGTGCTGGGCTTGGGGACTCCGCGTTGTCTCTGTAAAGCCATTTGAACTCAGTCGCGGCTGATTCGCGGGGCGACGTGCTACTTCAGGCCCACACGAGCGAGCAGCGCCGCGTAGCGCGGATTGCGCTGCATCCCCGCGAGCTGCGGATCGACCTTGAGGAAGACCATGGAATGTGCCCGATCACGATAGGCGCGCTCGAACCAGTCGAGCGCGACAGTCGTGTCGCCTAACGCGACGTACACCTTGGCGATCTCGTACGGTGGAACGTACTGCGCGGCCCGGCGTCCCTCGATCTCGGCGACGACTTGCCGCGCGCTGTCACGCTGCCCGGCGACTGCGAGCGCGTGCGCCAATGCGGCAAGTGTCAAAGAGCTGCGCTTGGAGAGCTCAACGGCTCGCGTCAGCTCCGTCAGAGCGAGATCAGACTGCCCGCGCACGTCAAACGTCTGGCCGCGCCACAGGCGCGCCAACTCATAATCAGGCTCGAGCTCCAGCGTGCGCACGAAGTCCTGCTCTGCCTCGTCGTACGCTCTGGCGTAGTAGCGCGACCATCCTAATGCAGCCGCGGCGATCAATGACAGCGGCTCCGACTCGGTGGCGCGCTGAAACGCTGTCTTCGCCTCGTCGAAGCGACCCATCGCGGTAAGGAAATTCCCGAACCACTGGTGTGCCGTCGAATACTCCGGGGCGAGGCGGATCGCGCGCTGGAACTCGGCCTCCGCGACCGGCCAGTTCCAGTGGTAATACAGGTTCACATAGCCAAGCGTCGCGTGCGGCGCGGCGAGTGTGCTGTCCAACTCGAGCGCACGGCGCGCTGCCTCTTCTGCCTTCGGATAGCCTTCGCGCGGCGGGACGTAATCGTAGAACGCCGAGACGGCGTAGGCGTCGCCAAGTCCGCTCCACGCTCGGGAGTACGATGGGACGCGCTGGACTGCCTGTTCAAAGTGTGCGCGGGCCTCGCTCAGCGAGCGCTTGGTCCGACGATGCCACTCATAGCGGCCTTTGAGATACAGCTCATAGGCTTGCGGGTCGCGGCTAATGTCGCGTTCGAACTGCCCGAGGTGCTCTGGTGCCATCTGCTGTTGCAGTGCTGTCGCGATGGCGCGCGCGATCTCGGCCTGCACAGCAAGCACGTCGCTCATCTGGCGCTCGTATTCCTCGGACCAAAGGCGATAGCCGCTGTTCGCGTCAATGAGCCGTGCGGCGATGCGCAACCGGTTGCCGTCTTTTCGCACCGTGCCCTCGACGACTGATCGCACACGCAGCCGCTCCGCCACTTCGCGGATGTCCGCCGGCTTCCCTTTGAACGCGAATGCCGACGTCCGCGCGGCGACTCGGAGACCATCGACGCGATCCAGCGCGGCTGTCAGCTCGTCGGTGATCCCATCGGCGAAGTACTCGTTGTCCGGATCGGTGCTCAAGTTGACGAACGGAAGGACGGCGATGCTGCGTAGCGTGTCGCCCGCGGCAACGGCGACTTCGCTTGGAGGACTCGGCTGAGAGGGTCCCGGGCGCATAACGAACGCGAGGGCCGCGACGCCAATCAGAGCACCAACCATCATCCAGGCGGCGCGCGCACGCGGTACGGGGCGGCGCGGGAGTGGAGGCGTTGGCAATTCGGCAGTCGACGCGAATGACACGAGAGGAACTGACAACTTCTCAGGCGCTGGGACAGCAGGCGGTGGCGCTGCGGCTGGGACAGGCTCGCGCGACGTGGATTGCCGGCTTTCTGATGCCCGGGTGCTCTCGCTGCTAGGCGGTCTGGCGGGGAGGTCAGTGCCCTGCTTCAACCGCTCGGCGTACTCGAGCAGTGCCTTGTCTGGCTCGGTGCCGAAGTCGGACCTAACGAGAGCACCGTGAATCTGCGCGTGCTGGATGGCGCCCGGCCGATTGCCGGCCGCGGCGAGCGCCTGCATCAGGCGCAACGCGATGCGGGAATTGTATGGGTCCTGTGCCGCTGCCTTTTGCCACCACTCCACGGCCTTTGCAAAGGCACCAGCCTTGCCTCGTTCCTCTGCCATCGCCTCGAGGGCGGCGAGGTATTCGCGCGAGAGGCGATCGCGCTCTCGCTCGATCCAGCGCTCCAGCTCAACGCACTCCGAGAGGAAGAAGCCGTCAAGGAATGGACCGTCGTATACCTCTACCGCGTGCGCAAAGTCATGCACGGCGAGAGCCGTTTCGAACTCGAGGACATCGCAGCCGATTGATTTGCAGTCGAGACGCAGCTCGTCGCCGGCTGGGAGGATTGTGTCATCTCCCAGATCCTGATTGATGCGATAGACAGAATCCGAGAGCAGGTGACGGCCGCGATCTGAGTCGGCGTCGGGCCAGAGGTACGCAATCAGCTTGTCTCGGCTGACCCCTACTGGCTGCCGGATCACGAGCAGCGCGAGGAGCGCAATGCGCCGGCGCTGCACCGCACGCCCGGTGACCGGGGTTCCGCCCTCGTCCGCATCTACGAACGCGCCGCCTAACAGCTTGAGCCGCTTCACGATACGTGTGGCGAAATCGGGGCGATGAAGAGTCGAGAGGATGGCGAAGCGCGCGCCTGATTCTAGGTGCGCACAAGACGCCGGAGCAAGCGGCCTCTGTTGAGGCAGCGTCGCACGGCGTCGCAAAACAGACTCCGCTCGATGGCGGATGGAGGAAGTAATGCGTGGAAGAAAGAGGACGGTGAGCTGGGTCGCAGCTGCCAGCGCCTTCAGCGCGTTGGCGTTCGCGGCCTGTCAGAGTGAACGGAATGTTGCACCCGCGGCATTTGGGCACGAGTCACACGGGGCCATGAATCTCTCGGCCGCGGAGGTTGAAAACGTGGAGGGGGTGCTCAAGGTGCTCAAGCGAGTAACGCAGCCGTACCGGAACTTCAAAGCAGGTGTTGGGGCGGGGTACGGCGCGCAACTGACGGCGTGTATGGAATCGCCGCCGGCAGGAGGTATGGGCTTCCACTATGGCAATCCCGCGCTCATTGACGCCGTCGTTCAGCCGCTCAAGCCGGAGATTCTGATGTACGAGCCCCTACGGGGTGGCGAGCTTCAACTGGTTGGCGTGGAGTACGTCGTTCCGTTCACAGCTTGGACGAAGCCCAATCCACCTTCGCTCGCCGGGGTGCCGTTCCACAGGAACAACGCTTTCGGATTGTGGGTTTTGCATGCATGGGTCTGGAAGCAAAATCCCTCAGGGATTCTGACGGACTGGAATCCGACAGTGACCTGCAAGTTCGCAACGTCCACCAGAACTGAGGAGTTGTGAATGCCGAAGTACATCATCGATCGCGAGATTCCGGGCGCGTCTCAGCTGACACCCGCCGATCTGCAGCGCATCTCACGCAACTCCAACACCGTGCTACTGGCGATGGGAGGCGACGTACAGTGGGTGCAAAGCTACGTGAACGGGGACCGAATCACGTGCATCTACATCGCACCTAACGAGGAGCGTGTGCGCGAGCACGCGGATCGCGGTGGGTTTCCGGCGAATCGCGTGATGGAGATCGCGGCGATCATCGATCCAACAACAGCAGAGGGAAAGCACGTTCTGGCCGAACGTTAGGTGCGCAAGCGGTCTGAAAGCGGGAATGCAGATGACGCGGAAATGGCGCAGAGTACGCAGATAAGACGCTTTGCTTTAACAAGACAGCAGTATCTGCGTTATCGGCGTGGGTTTCTGCGTCATCTGCGTCCCCGCTTTCGATCTTCACCACGCAATCCCGTAATCATCCCCGTGATTACTCGCCGCTCCCCAGAACGAGCGATGCTTCCAGTCGAACCAGATCGCCGTAATCGGCCCTGACGTTCGCGGCGAGAAGGACAATTTGTAACCCATCTTCTGCAGCTCACCGCGCACCCAGGGCGGAGTATCGTCCCTAACGAGCATGTCACCAGGGCGCGAAGAGTGGTCGTCGAATGAGTTGCGCAGCTGGAAGCTATTGAGGTTTGCCGCTTCGACGGCTTCTTGCACGTTCATCCCGAACTCCACGACGTTGAGGAAGAACTGCAGCAGGTTTTGATCCTGCGAATCGCCGCCTTGCACCGAGAACGCCATGTACGGCTTCCCATCTTTGAGCGCGAGCGAAGGAGTCAGCGTCACACGCGGCCGTTTCCCCGGCTCGATCACGTTGAATGGATTCTCGTTAGGGTCCGTCACGAAGCTCTGCGCGCGCTGGCTCATCCCAACGCCAGTTCGTCCCGCGATCACCGACGGAATCCATCCACCGCTCGGCGTCACCGAGATCACCCAGCCGGAGGTATCCGCTGCCTGGATCGATGTCGTCCCCGCGTAGAACGCCTCTTCCCAGGTCCGTGCAGGGGCATCGCTCGCTCTGACCTCTGACTTCTGGTCGCGCACGGCAGTCATGTCTGCCGGCGATGTCGTCGTTGTGGTCGGCTTCGCTTTCTTCGGTGCCCAGTTCTTGAGCAGGTCCAGATACGGGTTTGTCCCGCCCTGGAACGGATACGGATCCCCTGGCTTCGCGTTAGGGTCGTTCTTCTCCCAGTTGATCGTCGCCGCGCGCGTCTTCGCATAGTCCTTCGAGAGCAAACCCTTGATGGGCTCTTCCGGCGGCACGTATGAATCGCCGTAGTAGAAGTCGCGATCGGCGAACGCGAGGTTGAGCGACTGATACAGAGCGTGCATGTATTTCGCGCTGTTGTATCCCATCCCTTTGACGTCGAAGTTCTCCAGGATATTCAGCGACTGCAGGAGCATCGGCCCTTGCGTCCATGCGGTGAGCTTGTAGACGTCGATGCCTTTGTAGCTCGTGCTCACAGGCTCTTCGATGTGCACTTTCCAGTTCGCCAGATCGGCCTCGGTGAACAGCGCACCTTCTTCGCGCGCACCCCTAACGAGCTCTTTCGCGATGTCGCCTTTGTAGAAGCGATCGTACGCCGCGTAAATCGCTTCCTTGCGCGACTTTCCTTTCTTCAGCGCATCGCGTTCGGCTTCGACGAGCTTGCGCAGGGTCGCCGCCAGATCCGACTGCTTGAAGATCTCACCGGCAACAGGCGCCTCGCGCGCCTCGCCTGGATGCGTGAAGAAGATCTGGCTGGCGTACTTCCATTTCTTGATCCAGTCGCGCTGACGATTGATCGATTCGGCCGCATCGTTTTCGATCGGATATCCGTCCGCCAATTGAATGGCGGGTGCAAGTACGTCGGCCAGGCTCATCGTGCCGTACTCGGCGAGCATAACGAGCAGGCCGCCGGGAGTCCCTGGGGTCACGGCCGCGAGCGGTCCGTATTCCGGTGGATACTCGAGTCCCTTTGACTTATAGAATTCGGGAGTCGCGCCTGTCGGCGCCACGCCTAACGCGTTGATCCCGATGACCTTTTGCGTTTTCGGATTGTAGATGAGCGCCTGGGTCTCACCGCCCCAGCTCAGCACGTCCCACATCGTGGCGACGGCGGCGAGCATTGCGGCCGCGGCGTCCACCGCATTGCCGCCCTTCTGGAAGATCATCGAGCCCGCCGTCGCTGCGAGCGGCTTCCCGGTGACCGCGACCCAATGTCTTCCGTGAAGCACAGGCTTTT
>DATBKN010000404.1:0-1680 GCA_036555845.1 Gemmatimonadaceae bacterium
TACCGTCACGTGCTGCGGCTCGAGCCGGAGCATTCAACGGCGTGGAACGGAGTCGGCCTCGTGCTCTCCGCCCTGCGCAAGTTCGACGATTCACGCAACGCGTTTGCCCGCGCGATCGAAGCGAAGCCGGACCATGCAGAAGCGCGCTACAACCTCTCGTTTGCGCTCTCCAACCTCGGTGACTTCGAAGGCGCCTTGCGCGAGACGAAGCGCGCGCTGGAGCTGGACCCGTACTACGTGCCGCAGAAGTTCGAGCTTGCGATCGACCTCGAGTTCGAGGATCCCGACCTGCGTGTGAGCCCGGACCTCGGCGCGGATCGCCGGGACGGCCGGGTCGAGGGCTTCAAGTTCGACGTCGCCGCGCTGGGTGCACTGTTCGCCGAGCTGGAGCCCGCCGTCGGCAGCCGCGCGGAACCTGTCATCGCCGGCAGCGCGTACGCAGAAGCCAAGTCGTTGCGTTTGACGGGGCAGCCGGATCGTGCCCTCGCCGAGGCGCACCGCGCTCTGGCGTTAGGCGCCAATCGCATGGAAGGGCTGCTGTTGTTGGGCGATCTGTTCCTGGACCTCGGGGCGCACGGCGAGTCTCTGGAGCGCTACCGGCAGGCCCGCGACCTGGACAAGAGCAGCATCCTCGCCGCGGCCGGCGAGGCGCGCGCGCTCCTGGCGCTTGGTCGCGGTGACGACGCGAGCGCGATTGCCGAGTGGCTCGCGGAGCGTGCACCCAGCGACGTGGATCTCATGCTCCTGGTTGCTCGTGTGCGCTGCGACGCGCGAGGGTACCTGGCGGCGCTTTCGGCCCTGGAAACGGCGCGACGGCTGGCGCCCATGCGTGCCGACGTCATGCGACTAACAGGCGACGTCGCGCGTGCCATGGGAGACCGCTCGCGTGCCGAAGACGCATACAGGTATGCCCTGACCCTGGATCGCGATTCCGCCGCCGTTCGCCTGGAGCTCGCCCGCCTGCTGGTGGCACGAGAGGCGTTCGACGAGGCGGAGCGCGAGCTGATCACGGCGCTGGACACGGTGCCTTCGTACGCCGAGGCCGCTCTGGAGCTGGCCGCGCTGCGCCGGGGACGTGGTCGCGCAGCTGAAACGATACCGCTGCTGGCGGATCTGCTGCTGCGTGAGCCGTACCACTTCGACGCGTTGGCGGCGTTAGGCGAATCCCTGATGCTGTGTGACCGTCAGGCAGACGCACGCGTCGCTTTCGAGCGAGTGCTGCGCTTTGTCCCTGTGCACGGCGCTGCGCTCTACTTCTCCGGGGTGCAGCTATCCGAGGAGCACCGCTACGACGAAGCGATTGAACGCTGGACGGCGCTCATCGCTGCGCAGCCGGAGAGCGACTTCGCACGCCGCGCGCGCATCGCGGCGCGTTCGGCGGGCGACCTGCGTCGCATCTTCGCGGCGCGCGAGCGGAAGGGGGCCGCCTAGCATGGCGATCGAAGGACCGCTGCGAGAGCTCGGCATCCATGACGTCTTCCAGCTGCTGGACTTGAGCCGGAAGACGGGTCGGCTGCGCGTCACCTCGTTGCTGCGTGACAACGAAGGAGCGGTCTACTTCGACAGCGGCCGCGTCGTCGCCGCGCTCATCCGCAGCAATCCGCATCCGTTAGGCACCCTCCTGATGCGTGCAGGAAAGGTGGCTGAGGGAGATCTCGCCCGCGCGCGAGCGATGCAGGC
>DATBKN010000405.1:0-1675 GCA_036555845.1 Gemmatimonadaceae bacterium
GCAGAGAGCAGGACGAGATCGAGCGACGTGAAGCGGCTGAATCTGAGTGCCGCGAGCCGCGTCCCTTCGGGTGACCAGCGGGCTGGTCCCCACTGAGTCCTCTCTGCGAATTCGGTCAGCGCCGTGACTGTGCCCGATTCGATATCGACCGTCACCAACCGGCTCCGCTCGCGGAGGTATTGCACGGCCACAACCGTCCGGCCGTTCGGGTGAACATCCGGCGACGCGAGTCGCGCGGATCGCGTGATCCGTGTGACCGCGCCGGAATCGACATCGACGCGATACAGGTCGCCAAAGGCACGAGCCGTGTCTACGAGCTCGAGTTGCGAGAACACAATCGAGCGTCCATCACGCGTCCACGACAACGCCTGCGCACTATTCACCCGTGCAATTCGGCGGGCATTGCAGGTCTGAAGATCGGCGACATACAAACCGGGCGGCTTGCGTCCCTCGTCTGTCGCAACAAACGCGATGCGCGATCCATCAGGGGACGCGCGAGGAAACGCCGTGAAGTGCGCGATGTCACACACACGCGTCGTTTCCGCGAGACCCGGGGCACTGGCTCGAAGCTGGTCTTGCAGCCGCTGTGCCTCGTTTCGCTGAGTGGCGAGCCACTCCTTCCATTCTTCTGAAAGGCCGTTGCCACCGAACAGATCGCCGACACCGGCTCCGCGCGAGAAGATCGATGCGAAGCTTCCGGCGCGGCGAGCCATCCACTTGGGCGGTGCGTCCGGGCGGTATCGCTTCGCGAGATGGTCGATGAAGAGGCTGCCGTACACGTAGTGACGATCGAGTGGCCACGCTCCACGATCGGACTCGGCTTCGTCCAGATGTGGCCCGTTGGTCTCGAGCAACGCTGCACGCAGCGTTTCAGGAAACTGCGAACCGTGGACGCGTCCACCATCGGTGAGGCTCGACTCGTAGAACGTCGCGAGCCCCTCGATGATAGCGTCACCATCGAAGAGATGCGGAAACGTCAGCTCGTTGCGGCCGAACACCCATCGCAGCGCGCGCCATCCGCCGCGTGCCTCATCGAGATGAAAGATGTGCGCGAGCTCGTGAGTCGAGAGCAGCTGGAGTGGATCCCGGGTATAGAACGAATCGCTGCCTACAGGCGTGCTCGCAAACTCGACGACGCGGTTGGTGGGATAGGGCGTCGCGGCGCCGTTGAACAGGTCGCCCTGATCAACGAGCACCACGCGAATTTTTCCGCGCGGAGTCGATCCATATGCGCGCATCAAACGCGCGTACGCGGTCTCCGCCTCCGTCGCGGCGCGGCCCGCGTAGATCTCGAGCCCGGGTTCGAAGATCAGGACGAAATGCGGCGTCTCCAGGGTGCGGTACTTCGCGAATGGGACGCCGAACTGGGCACTCGCATCGGCCGCGATGAGAAGGAGCGCGAACGCGACGATCGCGCCTCGTCCCCACGTACACCGCACGCTCATGCTGGAGTCAGACGATATCGCGTGAATTCTGGCCGTGGCCAATCCGGCGCGCTCACGCAGAGGGGTCGAAGCGCCTGTTGAGAACCGGGAAAGGCACGGCGCCGGCCAGACGCGCGAACGTCCCGTGCTCGGCGATCTCCTGCGCCGCGTAGAGGAAACTGCCCCATGCCGCGCGCGCCAGCGCCCCGCCGACGCTGATGCGACGCACGCCGAGCGACGCCAGTTCCGCG
>DATBKN010000406.1:0-15976 GCA_036555845.1 Gemmatimonadaceae bacterium
TGCTCCCGATGAGCGACTATGGCCGAGATGGCGCCCCGATCACGTTCAAAGCCTGGGTGTGCAACAATCCGGATTGCGGGTTCAACATTCGCATTGACAACGGCGAACTCAGTTACGGACGAGCCCTCGGCCAGTCGACGAAGTAAGCGGCGCGACAACCGACCTCCGGCGCAAACAGAGGCGCCTCCACCACCACACAACTAATGGTTCTCCGCGTCGTGACCGCAGATGATGCCGCACGTCGCGATGCCGCTGCGATTGCGGCCGGAATCCCTTCGCGCGCGCTCATGCAACGCGCCGGCGTTGGCGCTGCTCACGAGATCGTTGCGAAATACCGCGACCGCCTAACGGAGGGAGTGGCGATATTCGCCGGCCCAGGCAACAACGGCGGTGACGCGTGGGTCGTCGCCTCCACGTTGGCGGCCAGCGGCGTGCGCGTGACGGTGCATTCGCTCGGTGAGCCGCGTACCGACGACGCGCGCGCCGAACGAGCGCACGCGTTGGCACAGGAACGCTTCGCCGACGTGAGTGGGAGCGAGCGTATAGTCGTGGACGGTGTCCTTGGAACGGGTGCGCGAGGCACTCCGCGAGGCGAAGTGGCGGGCGCGCTGGAGGCGATGAGCACACATCGCGCCGGGGGCGCGGTGATCGTGGCGCTGGACATTCCGTCTGGGCTCGACGCGACGACTGGGGACGACGCTCACGCCGTTGTGGCCGACCTAACGATCACGTTCGGGACGATCAAGCGCGGTCTGCTGCTGTCGCGAGGTGCGGCTGGCGAAATCGTCGTTATCGACATCGGTCTGGGCACGCATAACGAGCTGGACGATGGAGCACCGGCTCTGGTCCAGGCCGCCGACGCGCGCCGAGCGGCGCCGCCGTTTCCCGCTGACGCGCACAAAGGGACACGCGGGCGCGTCGCCTTCGTCGGCGGCGGCGAGGGGCTCGCCGGAGCCACGATTCTCGCTGCCGCCGGCGCGCAGCGCAGTGGTTCGGGGATGACGCGTCTTGTCGTCGAAGCCGTCAGCCTGGCCGCGGTGCAGGGCTCCGCGGTGGCGTCAACCGCTGTGCGCTGGCCTGGCGACGATGCCGGCGCCGAAGGGATCGCAGCGTGGGCCCACGCCCTGTGTGTTGGGCCCGGTCTCGGCCTAACGAACGCGTCACGCAACGTCATGGAGCGCATGCTGGCAAACTCGTCCTGTCCTGTCGTTCTCGACGCCGATGCCTTGACGCACACGGCGCAGCAGATGGACTCGGTGCGCGGCCTGCTCGGCGGCCGCCCGACGGTGATTACGCCGCACGTCGCCGAGTGCGCCCGCCTAACGGGTGAGAGCAACGAGCGCGTCGAGCAGGAACGTTTCGACCTGGGACTGTCGCTCGCGCGCTCACTCGGCGCCGTCGTCCTGCTCAAGGGGACGCCAACTGTCATCAGCGCGCCAGACGGGCGTGTGGCCGTGAGCGCGACCGGGAACCCGGCGCTGGCAACGGCGGGGAGCGGCGACGTGCTGAGCGGGATCATCACGACATTGCTGGCCCAAACGGGCGATCCGTTCCTCAGCGCGACCGCGGGAGCCTGGGCGCACGGACGGGCCGCCGAACGAGTGGCACAGCACCACGGCGTACGCGGCACGACGCTGGATCACGTGCTCGAGGAACTGAGCGCCGTGTGGCACGAGCCTCTCCCAGTACCGGAGCCGCCGGTGCTCGCCCGGCTACCGCTCGTCATCGCTGCCTAACGCATGACGCAGCATCATTCCACGCCGCAGCGCCATACCGCGCTAGGGCGTGGCGGCGAATTCGACATGATCCGCCACCTGGTCCAGCGCTGGGGTCGCGCGGCGCGTGGATTGGGGGACGACGCGGCCATTCTGGACACGCCCGCCGGCGAACAGCTCGTCGTCAGCACGGACACCAGCGTGGAGGGCGTGCACTTCCGCCGCCGCTGGCTGACGAGCGGCGAAATCGGCTATCGCTCGGCGATGGCGGCGTTGAGCGATCTGGCGGCGATGGGTGCTCGCCCGTTAGGGATGTTGGTCGCTCTCGCGCTGCCGCCCGAGTGGACTCAGGACTTCGGGCTGCTGGCTGATGGCATCGGCGAAGCCGCCCGCGACGTTGCTTGTCCTATCATCGGCGGCGATCTGTCTCGTGCCGAGATGCTGCACTGCACGTTCACGGTGCTCGGGTCGAGCGCTCATCCGGTGCTGCGGTCGGGCGCCAAAGCGGGCGATAGCGTCTACGTCACAGGACATCTCGGCGGTCCTGGCGCGGCGCTGCGCGCGCTCTCTGCTGGAGAGGATCCGGCACCGCTCGAGCGCCATCGGTTTGCGCGTCCGGTTGCGCGTGTACGAGAAGGCACATGGATCGCAGAGCACGGGGCCAACGCGATGATCGATCTCTCCGATGGGCTCGTGAGCGACGCAGAGCACATGGCGACAGCCAGCGGCGTGCGCCTAACGATCGACCTGGATCGGCTTCCCGTGCTTGCGGGCTGTGCCGCGCGTGACGCGGCGCGCAGCGGCGAGGAGTATGAGCTGCTGTTTACCGCCGCCGGCCTCGATGCCAACGAGTTCGTGCGAACATTTGGCCTACAACTGACGGCCATCGGTCATGTTGGCGCGCTCGTGGGAGAGGATCGGGTGATGTTCATGAGTCACGGCAAGCGCGTTGACCTCGAAAAGGGCTACGATCACTTTTCGCGTTGATGCGAACGCTGCTTACGGCGATTACCCTCGCCATCCTGACTCCGACGCTCGGTGCGGCCGTTATCATCGGAGGGTTGCTGCGACTGCCCGATCGTCCAGGGAGTATCTTCGATTGGGCGCCGCGCGTGTGGTGCCGCGCGATTCTGTGGGCCGCTGGCGTCCGCATCCGGCTGCATAACGCGCAGCACATGACTCGCGACGAACCTCGCATCTATGTGGCGAATCACGTCAGCTGGTTCGACATCTTCGCGCTCGCGTCGTTCCTGCCCCATTACAAGTTCGTCGCCAAGGCGGAGCTTTTTCGCATTCCGATCTTCGGACGGGCGGCGCGGGCAGCCGGGATGATCCCGATCGAGCGCGACAACAGGAAATCGGCATTCGCGTCGTACGATCGTGCCGCTGCGCAGATCCGTCGCGGCGCGTCGGTCGTTGTCTTCCCGGAAGGCACGCGCGGGCAGTCGTACGCGCTGCGCCCTTTCAAGAAGGGACCATTCGTCCTGGCCGTCGCCGCGCAGGTCCCTGTGGTACCATGCATCATTCACGGAACGATCCCAATCCAGCCGAAAGGGTCGTTCCGAGTGCGCTCAGGAGTCGTTGATGTGCACTTTCTGGAGCCAATCGCGACGAGCGAAATGACCTACGAAAACCGCGATCGCCTTGCGCGCGAGACGTGGCGGCGCATGGCCGACGCCTTCGAGCGCGAATACGCCATAACGAGCGACGAGAGCGAACGACAGCTTTCTCTAGCTCGCAGCCCCTAGCCACTGACCCCTTGTCTACCATCCAAGCCCTGACCGCCCGCGAGATCCTGGATTCCCGAGGGAATCCGACCGTTGAAGTCGACGTTACCCTAACGAGCGGTGCAGCGGGCCGCGCGGCCGTGCCCAGTGGCGCGTCGACTGGCGAGCACGAGGCAATCGAGCTGCGCGACGGCGACTCGAAGCGCTACCTGGGGAAAGGCGTGACAAAAGCCGTGCGCAACGTGATCGATGTCATCGGTCCGGGGATCGCGGGCATCGACGCCAGCGATCAGATGGCGATCGACCAGCGGATGCTGGAACTGGACGGGACGCCTAACAAGGCGAAGCTGGGCGCCAACGCGATTCTCGGTGTATCGATGGCGGTGGCGCGCGCCGCGGCCGTCGAATGCGACCTGCCGCTCTTTCGTTACCTGGGTGGTCCGCTGGCGCGTACGATGCCGGTGCCCTTGATGAACATCTTGAATGGCGGCGCGCATGCGACGAATACGGTCGACTTTCAGGAGTTCATGGCGGTCCCAGTCGGCGCCGATTCGTTCGGCGACGCGCTGCGAATGGGTGCCGAGGTCTTTCACTCGCTCAAGAAGGTCCTCATCAAACGCGGCCTGGCAACCGGAGTGGGAGACGAGGGCGGCTTCGCGCCTAACCTCGCCAACGACGAGGACGCGCTCAAAGTCATCATCGAGGCGATCGAAGCGGCGGGGTATGAACCGGGAACCGAGATCGCGCTCGCACTCGACGGCGCCGCATCGGAGCTGTTCGACAAGAAGTCGCGCAAATACACGTTCAAGAAGAGCGGTGCCGGGACGCTCGATGCCAATGGCATGATCGATTTGTATGGCGCGTGGCTGGAGAAGTATCCAATTGTCAGCATCGAGGACGGCCTCGCCGAGGATGATTGGGAAGGGTGGGCCGCGCTAACGGCGAAGTTGGGCGAACGGGTGCAGCTCGTCGGCGACGACCTCTTCGTCACGAACACCGAACGTCTCGCGCGCGGCATCGAGTCGAGTGTTGCCAATGCGATTCTCATCAAGGTGAATCAGATCGGCACGCTCACGGAGACGCTCGAGGCGATCGATCTGGCCCGTTCGGCTGGGTATCTGTCGATCATCTCGCATCGCAGCGGGGAGACGGAGGACACGTTCATCGCCGATCTCGCAGTCGGCAGCGGTGCCGGACAAATAAAGACAGGGAGCGCGTCGCGAACCGATCGCGTGGCGAAGTACAATCAGCTGCTGCGCATCGCCGAGCAGCTCGGAAGCGCCGCCGAGTATCCGGGCGGCGCGATTTACGGTCTGGAATAGCCGGTGGCGCGCCAAAAGTTCTGGCAGAAGATTCCGGCCAAAAAGGCGCTATTGATCGTTGGCGCGTTAGGCATCGCCTACTTCGCGATCGAAGGCGGCGAGTACGGCACGAGCGATCTGGTGCGGCAGCGAATCAGGCGTACCCGTTTGCAGAGCGAGATCGACTCATTGGCGCGGCAGATCGATTCGCTGGACCGCTATCGCAAGCAGATTCTCACCGATCCAGTGCTGCAGGAGCGGATCGCGCGGGAGCAGTTCGGAATGGTGCGAGGGGATAAAGAGCTGGTGTACCGATTTACAGATCCCGCGCCGAAACCCTAACTAAAGCCGTCAGCCGCCAGGATACAGTCTAAAGCCGTCAGTTAGGCGTTAGCCCCTGACAGCTTTGTACTGTTGGCTGGCAGCCGACAGGTTTGGTTTGTTAGGCTAGAACTGTCTCCATGCGCTTGCGTAGCGCCGCGTCGGGCATCTGCCCTCGTGCCGCCACCATATTCTCGACGGCATGATGCGCCTTCGTCATCCCGGGGATCGCCACGGTTACCGCGGGATGCGAAACGACGTACTTGAGCGCGAACTGCGCCCACGTCGTACAACCGATCTCTGCCGCGTATTCGGGGAGCGGCTTGCTGCCTAACGTCTGAAAGAGACGGCCGCGGCCGAACGGCATATTCACGAGCACGGCGACGCCCTTGTCGGCAGCGAGCGGCAACAATCGTGCGTCGGCGTCGCGTGCATCGAGCGCGTAGTCCAGCTGAATGAAGTCGAGCTTCTCGCTGTTCATGAGGCGCTCGAGCTCCGGGTACTGCCCGTCGGATGAGGTAGTGACGCCGATTAATCGCAGCTTCCCGGCGTCCCTCCACTCGCGCAGTGTGGCCAATTGCGTCGCGGTGTCGACGAGGTTGTGCACCTGCATGAGTTCGACCTTCGACACCTTGAGGTTGGCCAGCGACTCGTTCATACGCAGTATGCCGGCCTCTTTTCCACGGCGATCGACCTTGGTTGCGAGAAAGATGCGATCACGCGCGTTGAGATCGGCAATTATTCCGCCGATGATGCTTTCCGAATCCCCATACGAAGGCGCCGTGTCGATGACGGTGCCGCCGGCGTCGAGAAACGCCTTAACGGTGTCGCGATAGGCGCCGATATCCGGCGACATCGATCGTCGATAGTTGCGCGTTCCCAGCCCGATAACGGGTAATCGCTCGCCGGTCGACGGAATGCGTTTTGTGACCACGGCACTCGGCTGAGCGAATGCGTTCCGTGCCGAGCCGGCTGCAGCGGCGGCTGCGATACCGAGTTCGATGAGTTCGCGGCGAGTGAGGTACATGTGAACAGGTCAGAGGTCGCAGGTAGGAGGTCTGAGGGAAGACATCAGTATTGTACGCCTCATCGCATCTTCACGCTGTACCCTCTGACCTCTGTCAGTTGTTAGGCACCCCGCCCAGGTACACAACCTGACCCGTGACGCTGCTACTTTCGGGCCGCAGAAAAAACTGGACCACGTTCCAAACATCCTCGAAAGTGCTCAGCCTTTTGACTGCCAATGACGCAATCAATGCGTCGATTTTGGATTTCGGCACGCCATGAATGAGCTCGGTCGGGGTTGGTCCGGGGCCGACAACGTTGACAGTGATGCCGAACTCTGCAACCTCTTTGGCCATGACTTGCGACAGGCCAACTACTGCCTGTTTTGCCGCAACGTAAGCCGCTTCTCCCGCCAGGCGCAGCGGAACCGCGACGGTACCGACGTTGAGTATACGACCATACTTGCGCTTCCGCATCAGCAGCACGGCTTCACGCGAAACGAGAAACGTTCCGACGACATGCGTCTCGAGCATGCTGCGGACCGTCGTGACGGGCGTGAGTAAGAAGTGGTTCATCGATGCGGTGCCGGCATTGTTGATCGCGACATCCAAGCGGCCGTGGATCTGGGTGATTTCGCGAAAGAGCGCTTTCACGTCCCGCTCCTGGGTCACATCGCATTCGATATGGGTGTAGCCGTTCGCGCTCCATTCGCTCGCTCGCCGGCTGCAACCGACCACGCTATAGCCCGCTGACAGCAGGAATTCCGACAAACGCCGACCGATTCCGGTTCGGGAGCCAGTCACCAACGCGACCGGAGTCGCAGAGGCCTCTGTCACTTGCGTACGGTCTCGTGGCCGACAGCCGCACTCTCGCGCTGCAATTCGTACGCGAAGAGGTGTCTCGTTAGGCCCGCGTGTGTCGTGCTCTGGAAGCGGCAGCCGAGCGCACTGTAGAACATGTTCGCCGCACGGTTCTTGGGATCGACGTGCAGGACGATGCGGTGGGCTCCACGCTCTCGCAGGTCGCTGGCCATTTCATGGAAAAGGCGAACCGCAACGCGAGTCGTGCCGCCAACCGGAATGAGCTTTTGATCCGCCTCTGAGACAGCGAGCGAGAGCGCTTCAGCAGAGTTTCGCAGCGCTCCGTTCTGCGGCGTCGCGGAGCGGTCCCGTATGAGACGCGCGACGAAGAGGAGGTCACGTAATTGTCGCGGTTGGAGAACCACTGATGTGACCATGATTCGAGCGATCGAAAAAAAATGCCGCCGCAGTCCCTGCGACATGAAGTCCGCCGGACGATCGGTGTACGTGAGAAAGCCCACGATACGACCATCGGCTCGGCAGATCAGGCAATCGTAGAGACGATCGGCTAGCATACGGCTATAGAAGCACTCGCGCAGAAAGCGCGCGCCCATGCGCGCCAGCGGACTCCCCTCGAGCAGCGATTCGTGCAACGTGGCGACGGCGCCGACGTCGCTCGCGTTCCGAGGATCTAAACGCTCGACGACGGCGCGCGGACTCACGCCGCAGGCTCTTTCGCAGTGAACGCGGCCCGCCGGATCTTTTTGAAGCGATGATTGACGAGAGAGTCCGTCACGACGCGCACTTTGGTGGGCAGCATGTACGGTTGCAGGCGGCCCTTTGCATACGTGGCGATGCGCCTCTTGAACTCGACTTCCGGCGCCGGCTCCTCGAGCTGTACGACTGCGACGACGACCTGGCCCAGAAGAAGGTGCGGTTCCCCTGTCACTGCCACATCGATTACCCCAGGCAACTCGGCAATGACTTTCTCCACTTCGGCAGGATACACCTTCTGCCCGCCGACATTGATTATCTCGCTCGAACGGCCGAGGATGCGCAAGTACTCCCCTTCCTGAACGACAGCGTCGCCGGTGTCAAACCAGCCGTCCGCATCGAAGGGGCTCGCCGCATTGAGATAGCCCAGCATGGAGCATTTCGCCCGGATGCGAAGCGTCCCATTGACAACCTTCGTCTCGTAATCTTCGCCTCCCACTTTCACGAACAGCGACTGATTCGACGCTGATTTCGATCGCAAGATCCCGAGCTCAGAGAGACCGTACGTTTGCTGAAGCGTGGCGTTAGGCAGCGCGGCGTGAACGGCCTCGAGTGTGCGCTCCGGCATCACTTCGGTGCCGTACGTGACGAGCCGGAGCGACGAAAGGTCGAAGGTCTCGTACGCCCGGGCCATCAGCATGAGGTTCAGGAAGGACGGTGAGGTCGGCAGCAGTTCTGCGCGATACCGTTCCACGCTGCGACACACCGCGACAACACTGCGGTCGGCCGGCGTGATGATACATCCGAGGTTGCCTAACGTGTAGAAAAGTGTGTTGAAGCCGCCGATGTGATCGAAGAGCAGGAAGCTCACCGTGCGATACGCGTGTCGCGGCTTACGGAATTTCTCCAGAATCGGCGGCAGGGCGTGGAGAATTGCCTTGGGTTTGCCCACTGAGCCGGAGCTGAACAGGATGAGGCCGGCCTGCTTACGAGCGCGCAATTGCTGCAGCAGCGCATGGTCGTTTCGGTGTGACAAGCCCTGAATCACCACTCGGTCGTCGCGATCGATGTCGACGATGAAATCGGCTTCCGCGATGCGGAGAAACTCGCTGTGCTGGTCTCGGGATTCGCGCGACAGCGGAACGAGCACGCACTCGAGTTCGACGAGGGCGAGGAGGCAGCTAATCGAAACTGGCGAGAAGTCACCAGCGACGGCGACGACGCTTCCCCGAGACACACCCGCGCCGCGAAGGTCGGCGAGAGACGCCTGATACAGAGCTACGAAATCGTTGTACGTGACTTGGCTGTCGTTCCATACCATCGCTGTCTGCTGCGCCGCTTCACGGAAGCGCTGCAGTTGCCAGTCGACGTGACTTACTGCGGTCTCTTGCTCGGTGCTCACGCGGCTGGCGCCCCTTTTTCTGTTGCGATGAGCTCCAAGACGAAATCCGCTAGCGCGTCAATGTTCCGAAAAGGACTCTTCTGTCGCGAGAGCGCCCGTTCGCTCACAAGCGTGACCGACAGGCCGTGATCCGTCGCGAGCGTCGTTTCGAGGTCGGCGATGAACGACACGAGACGCATCGATGTCAGTGCGGCTCCATCGCCTACCAGAGACAACGTCTGTGTAGCCTTCACGTTTTGCCCTTCGTTCTGGTCATCAAGCAAGGGTTGCAGCAACGCCACCATCAGATTGACCAGCGTCTGCCTCTCCATTCCACTACTCCTGGGGACGACGTATTAGCCTTGACAACCGACCGATGAATATCGCAAGGAGCGCCCGATCGGCGTCAAGCATCCACGCTCCAAGCCGAGTGCTGCACGACCTCGAACGATTGACCTTCCACCGCCACAGCAGCCAGGAAGCCTCGCGGTGCGGGAACGTCCGCCAGCTGCCAGCGATCGCGCTCCGTTTCGTCTCCAGTCACTTTGAACTGAGCGGGTGCAGCATCCGCCGCCAAGGTCACCTCGAAGTCGTCCAGCGGGCGAGAGACGCCGTCTCCGCGCGCCTTCATGTAGGCCTCTTTTCGAGTCCAACAGCGCAAGAATGCGTACCGTTGCCGTTCAGCGGGCATCTGCTCGATCGCGTCGCGGTCGCGTGGAGAAAGGAAACGCGCGGCGATGCGCCGCACATCGCCTGGCTCGTCGAGGTGCTCTATGTCGACGCCGACTCGGCGACCGTGAGCGACCGCTACGAGCACCATATCCCGTGAATGCGACATGTTGAACTGCCAGTCATGCAGCGGACTGGCAAGCTCCGGTTTGCCGCGTGCGCCGTAGCGGAATACGAGTTCGTTAGGCGAAACGCCCGTAATTCGGGCGAGAATCGAGCGGAGCAGCGCGTGAGCGGCGATGTAGCTGTTTCGGCGTTCGCCGGAGCCGAAGCTGGCAGCGATCGCACGCTCCTCAGGCGACAACGTCGCAGCCATGTTCTCGAGGGCAGACTCGGCCGAGTCGGAACTGGCGGCCGACTCAGTCGCAGTCGCGCCCTTTTCCAGTCGACGAAGCAACGGGAGGCACCACACGTTCACGCGAGATTCGACGGATGTTTCAGGCACGCGATCTACTCGCTAGCTACTGTGGGTCCACGCTTGGTGGCGCACGAAACCAACCTACCGGCCATGAGCGGCTGACGCTTAGGGCAAGAATCCTTCCTGGGCGCCCAACGGGTGTCTGTGTTGCGGGAACGGAGCTGAATAGGCCAAAAGTCACGGAAAGTCAGCTTCCAAGCCCGCTGCGGTTCGGGTTTGCCAGCAGGTGGCAGAAACGGCGTCCAAACGAATTAATCGCCCGCCGCATGGCTGTGGCGCTGTTTCCACAACGTCCGTGCTGTCGATGCAATGCTTCAACAGCCATCGGATCCATCGAAGGCTCCCCAAGCAAACCAGTACACCAACGCGTGCACGTCGCGAAATGGCGAGTGAGCTGGCTTAAGCCAACGGGGCAAATCGCGGCGACGGCCGACGTCACTCCATGCGTGTCGAGCGTGCGTGGTCGCCGATGCGCGTTAGGCGCCGCTGCTGCGTTTCTTCGCTGTTACCGTCAGGTTGTCGATCTTGTCGCCGCTTGGTGCGAGGAACACACCGCTGTGATGCGTTTCGACGACGTTGAACCCTTCGCGCTCGAGCAGCAGCTTGACCGTTTCTGGCGTGAAGTGGCAGATGTGATCGATGAGGTGGAGCTTGGGCACTTCGCGCGTGCTCGGAATGCGCAGGACGATATGTCCATCGTCTTTGAGCGTGAAGTGAATCATGCGCAACACGAGGCCAGGATCCGTCACGTGCTCGAGGAAGTCGAAGAAGACGACCAGATCGAAGTAGTTCACATGCGGTAGGTACTTTTCGCAGAGCTGATCGAGCGGAATGGGCAGGACGATGAAGCCTTTCGAGATCGCTGACTTTATACCGTGCGGCGAGATCTCGACGCCGATCGTGTCCCATCCTTGTTCTTGCGCAGCGAGCTGCAGATATCCTCGGCCGCCACCGATTTCGAGCAAGCGGCGCTGCTGACCCATTTCGTTCTTCGCCGTTATGCCGCGCTTGAGCCAGTCCTGCACCTCCTGCTGTGTCCGCTCGCGGCGCATCTGGTGACTCTGCTCGTCAGAGTCCGCGATGCCCACCTGATAGATGAGCGACGGCGAATGGTCAGCGACGTTGAAGTATTTCTCAGAGTACAGGTCGGAAAGAAAGCCCGGATCCGGCATCGGTGTGCGCCAGATCAAACCGCAGCGCGGGCACTTGACGATGAAGAATTCCGACCAGTTGATGACGAGCGACGCGAGCGACTCGTAGTTAGGCGATCCGCACAGCAGGCACGGAAGCCACTGAAATTCGTCGGGCTTGAGCGTCGCCCACGTGACATCGGCTTGAAACAGTCTGGGCGGGACGGGCGGAGTGGCCATAGTTAGGCAATAGGACGACGGAAGGTTAGAGGTCGAAACATAGATAGCGACGCGTGTAGCGCAAAGGGAGAGCTCAACACAAGCCGCGACGCCGTTCCAGCGGAAGGCACTGAAACCCATCGACAGCCCATAGGCCACGCCGTTCCGCACGGGCCCGGTACTGCGCCATGACGAAAGCGTCCACGAACTGGACGTTAGGCGTGATGGTGAGCACAACGGCCCATCCGCCGCGCAGCATGAGCCAGTTCAGCATGCGCCCGTCGCGCCAGGCGTACGCGAGGAGGCGTCCGTAGCGGTCGCGCGGCTCCACGTCGCTTTCGAGTTGGATCGTCTCCCCAACGCGTAGCAGTGCCGAAAGCGCCGCCCTCGCAGCTGAACCGAACGGCTCCTGATTCCCTTCCGGAGAATCGATGCCGATGAGCCTAACGCTGCCCATGTCCCGGCATGAGATCGTGTCACCATCGACGACGCGCTGCACGATGCACTGTCGAACGGAACGCACCGGCGCGCGCGGTCCCGAATCCGCGGGCTCAGGGCTGCGAACACGCGACTGCGAGCACGCTGCCAGGAGCAGCGCCGCGGCGACGCGTACGCGATGTGTCACGAATGTGCTGCGTTGAGTTGTCGCTCGATGCGACGATCGGGCACCAGCCATATCACGGCGACCACCACGTACAGGAGGCACGCAGCCAGCGGCTGGAAGAACGCCAGCACCACAGCCAATGCATACAGCGTCAGCGAAATCTTCCCTTTGCGATCATCACCAACAGCAAGTGCCAGGTCCGAGTGTTTTCCGTGGTGCGCAATTATCACTCGCACGAGGATCGTGAACGCGACGGCGGCGAAGAGGAGCACGACGCCATAAAGCGCCACAGGCAGCGGCGCGAAGTGCGTTTCACCCATCCAGCGTGTAGTGAACGGGACGAGCGAGAGCCAGAAGAGCAAGTGGGTATTCGCCCACAGCATGCCGCCGCGCACGTGCTTCACTGTGTGCAAGAGATGATGGTGATTGTTCCAGTAGATGCCGACGTAGATGAAGCTCAGTACATAACTCCCTAACACGGGGAGTATTGGGCGCAACGCCGTCCAGTCGGCCGAATGCGGCGCCTCCATCTCGAGAACCATGATCGTGATGATGATGGCGATGACTCCATCGCTGAATGCTTCGAGACGTCCCTTGCCCACGCTGAAACCTCCGTCAATCGTTGCTGTCGTGAGTCGTTAGGTACTCGCAGGCGCTGTGCGCATCACGTGGCACATTACACAACGGCTCAGCCGCGCAACAGCGCATCCAGGCGTGCGAGGAGCTCCTTGTTCTGGAACCGCTCACTTCGATTCCATCCAGACGCGGCACCGTTCGGTCGAGGACCGCTGAGATCCGCTCCACCTCGCGGGCGATGATTATCAGCGCTTCCTGGCGTCCGCCACGTCCATCGATCACGGCAGGGTGCTGCGCGACGTTGGAAGCAGCATGAGAAATGTGTTGCCGGCGCCAGGGTCACTTGTCACTTGAATGCTCGCCTGACGGGAACGCCCGCGATTTCGACAATATGGTTCTCGCGGCCGTGCACGCCAGGCTATTCTACCGGCTGGAGGTCTCCGCATGAATCGATCGTTTCAGGGGCTGTCACGGGAACGCATGCCTGACGCCGATGCTTTGCAACGCGGGACCAGCGGCGCCGGCGGCATCGCGTGAACGCGCGCTTCACGCTGCTCGACGCCGCCGTGTTGCTGACGTACCTTGCCGGCACGACGGCGTTAGGCATCTGGGTGGGGCGTCGGCAGAAGAACGCGAAGGACTATTTCGTCGCCGACCGCGCGATCCCCTGGTGGGCGGTGCTCTTTTCGATTGTCGCGACGGAAACGAGCGCCCTAACGTTCATCTCGATTCCCGGTCTCGCATATATCGGCAACCTTGGGTTTCTACAGGTCGCAGCGGGCTACATCCTGGGACGCGTTGTCGTCGCATCCGTGCTGCTGCCGCGCTATTACCAGGGCGAGCTCGTCACGGCGTACGCTGTGCTCGAGCAGCGCTTCGGCCTCGCGACTCGCCGCCTCACGTCGATCGTGTTCATGGTCACGCGCGCGATGGCCGATGCCGTCCGCGTCTTCGCCACGGCGATTCCCGTCGCTCTGATCCTCGGCGATCGCGTGCCCCGTCAGGCAGTCATGCCCGCGGCCATCATCATTCTGGGGATACTCACTGTCATCTATACATATCGCGGTGGAATGAAGGCGGTCGTATGGACGGAGATCCTTCAGGCGTCCGTCTACATCCTCGGCGGAATCTCCGCGATCGTGCTGATCGGTAAAGCAGTCGACGGCGGGTGGGGCGCGATCATCGATGCCGCGAGCGCACAGGGAAAGCTCAAGCTGCTCGATTTTTACACGGGACTCGATCGGCCGCACACGATCTTCGCCGGTCTCATCGGCGGCGCATTCCTCGCGATGGCTTCGCATGGCGCTGATCAGCTCATCGTGCAGCGACTTCTGTCCGCGCGCAGTCTGCGCGACGCTCAGCGCGCGATCATCGGCAGCGGGATCGTCGTCTTCGCACAGTTCACGCTCTTCCTCTTCATCGGGATCGGCCTGTTCGTGCTTTACGGCGGACGGACGTTCTCGGCGCCTGACGCAATATTTCCGACGTTCATCATCGAGCGAATGCCGCCGGGACTCGTCGGCCTGTTGATCGCGGCGATCGTGGCGGCGACGATGAGCACACACTCGGGAGCGATCAATTCGCTGGCCGCTGCGACGACGCACGACATCTACCTGCCGCTGAGCAAGCGTTCGCCTAACGATCCGCGCACGTTGCGCATGGGAAAGATCTTCGCGCTGATCTGGGGTGTCTGCCTAACTGGAGGCGCCCTTCTGTTCAGAGAGCAGGGGACGCCTGTCGTAGTCGTCGCGCTCGCCATCGCCTCATTCACGTATGGCGGACTGCTCGGCACGTTCTTTCTCGGCAACTTCTGGCCGCGCGCCATCCAGCGAGATGCCATCACCGGCTTGATCGTGGGTATCGCGGCGATGAGCTTCGTCGTCTTTGCACGTCAACTGTCGGCCGCATATCCGCCACTCGCGGATGCGCTCGGACCGTTGTCACGCGTTGCCTGGCCGTGGTACGTGCTGATCGGCACGACGCTCACTTTTCTCACGGGTATGATTTCGTCATTCACACACCCTGCTCCCAGCTCGCCTGCCAAAGCCGCCCCGGTTGCTGAACGGAAGGTGGCGTAATGGAGCTCCTGCAAACGCTCATTGATTACGTCCTCCATCTCGATGCGCACCTCGCCGCGCTCGTCGACAGTGCGGGCGCGTGGACCTACATCATCCTCGGCCTCATCATCTTCTGCGAAACCGGCCTGGTAATAACGCCATTTCTGCCGGGCGACTCGTTGCTTTTTGCAACCGGCGCTATCGCAGCCGCGTCGACCCTCAAGATCGGCATTCTCTTTCCGCTTCTCGTCGGCTGTGCGATCCTGGGTAACACGGTCAACTACAAGGCCGGGATGCTGTTTGGCGAGCGCGCGGCCGCGGGGAAGCTCCCGCTTGTCAAGAAGGCGCATCTGGATCGCACGCACGAGTTCTTTGTGCGGCACGGCGGGAAGACGATCTTCCTTGCGCGCTTCGTTCCGATTGTCCGCACCTTCGCGCCGTTCGTCGCCGGCGCCGGCGCGATGCCGTATCGCCAGTTCGTGATCTGGGACGTCGTCGGTGGTGTCAGCTGGGTGGGCTCCATGCTGTTCGCCGGGTACTTCTTCGGCAACCTTCCGTTCGTGCGCGACAATTTCTCCGTCGTCATCGTTGCGATCATCATCGTGTCGTTGATCCCCGGCGTCGTCGCGATTCTGCAGGAGCGCGCTCGGGTCCGCCGGAGTCGCGCCGAGACCATCGCCTAACGGCCTTGACGCCCAATCGCTGGCCGCGTACGTTGACCACATGATCGCGCAGCGACGGCATCGGCATCATGAGCACGTCCACGGCCCCGAGGGCCGCGGATGACGGCGTGATGCGTTGTAGTCGGTCGATCGCGTAAGCACACGCTGGTTCTCTGCGGCCCGTTCCTTCCGAACGGGTCTTTTTCTTTCCCATAGGTCAGTTGCATGATCCGCATCGCGTTGCCTAACAAGGGTCGGCTGATGGAGCCTGCACGCGTTCTGCTCGAGGACGCGGGGCTCGAGGTACGGGCCCGAGCCACGCGGTCGCTGAGCGCGTCATGCGGCGAACATTACGAGGCCGTCTTCGCGCGCTCGCAGGACATCCCGGAATTCATCGCCGACGGCGCCGCCGACGCGGGCGTCACGGGGTGGGACCTCGTCTGCGAGTCGACCCGCTCGCTGGTCGACCGCCTCGACCTGAGATTCGGAAGCTGTCGTCTCATTCTCGCGGTCCCGGATGAGAGCGACGTGTACACGCTGCAGGGCCTGCAGGCGTGTCCACGCGTAGCGACGACGTTCCCGCGCCTAACGAGCGACTTCTTTCGCGCGAGCGGTCT
>DATBKN010000407.1:0-11631 GCA_036555845.1 Gemmatimonadaceae bacterium
CAGCGCCTGTTCTCCTGCAGATAAAGCGCCTTCTCGTGTGATGTAATCCCGTAGTCGTTCATGAACTTCATGAACACGCGCTGATCGGCGCCGGCGAAGGCGTAGATCGACTGTTCGTCATCGCCGACGGCGAAGACGTGCTTGTGCGCACGCGAGAGTGCGCGAATTACGCGATACTGCGCGCTACTCAAATCCTGGAACTCATCGACGAGAAGCTCGCTCCAGCGCTCACGCAGCGGGGCGGCCGCCGCGACCGATTCCAGCAGCTCGGCGGCCTTCATCACGAGCGTGTCGAAGTCGACCACTTTTTGTTGCGTCAGGTATTCCTGGTACCTGGCGAACAGCGCGGCGTCGTTAGGCTGCAGCTCTTTGTCTCCGAGTCGGTGACGCGAGAAATGCCCCAGCAGCGTTTTATGGTAGCGGCGACTGCCTTCGATGCGGCGCAAGATCTCGAGCTGGTACTCTTCGTCGGCAATGCCGAAGCCACGCTCGAGACCGACGTGCGACCCGAATTCTCTCAGCAACTCGGCGCAGAACGCGTGAATCGTTCCACGGCGAACGCCTTCTGCGCGCGTTCCAAGGAGCTTCTCCAGGCGCTGTGCGATTTCGTCGGCTGCTTTGTTCGTGAACGTGAACGCGCAGATGCGCTTCGCCTCGACGCCGTTCTCGATGAGGAAGCGGATCCGCTCGATCAGGCAGAAGGTCTTCCCCGAACCCGGGCCAGCGAGGACCAGCGACGGTCCGAGCGGCGCCCTGATCGCATCGAGCTGCGACTGCGACGGCTCGTGTGCGGGCTCCACTTGCGTGTCCGAAACTCCGGGGACGTCGAGCACAGCCATGCAGCGAAATTTAGCGGCACGAAAGGCACTCAGCAGCCGTATTCGTGCTCCAGTGCTCTATCCACTGCGCCACGTCAGGCGCCGTCTCGAACCATTTCAACCAAGTATGAACTACCGAGTGGCCTGTGCCCTTGCCGTGCTTGTCGCTGCGCCTGCCCCACTCCTCGCCCAGCGCGCCGACTCAGCGAGCGCGATCCTCACTGCGACAATTACGGCGCTCGACAGCGCGCTCTTTGCCGCGTTCAATGCCTGTGACGTGAACGCGATCGAGAACTATTTCACCGAGGATCTCGAGTTCTACCACGACTTCGCCGGCCTGGCGAAGCCGCGCAGCGCGAGCATCAACACCCTTCGCGAAGAGTGTGCGGCAAAGCGACTTGGCCGCAGAGAACTGGTCGGACGCATCGAAGTGCATCCGATCCGCGGTTACGGCGCGATCGAGATCGGCGTGCATCGATTCTTCGTGCGCACGCCTAACGGGGAGAGGCCGGGGTCGACGGCCAAGTTCATCCACGTCTGGAAGAACGACGGGGGCAACTGGAGGATCGCGCGGGTTTTGAGCTTCGATCACGTGCAGTGAGCGCGATCTCGAGCCCGCCTAACGCACCGCCTCGCTATCGCTGCGTCAGTGCAAGTCAGCCGCCGCACGGCGGCTCAGGCCGGAGAGATTCATTTCCAGACGCCGCCGGGCCATGGGGAGCAGGTTGATCGTTCTCAGTGCCAGGTTTCGTATGAATCGTCTCGGCGCGCTCTTCATTGTCGCCATGCGTGTCAGCGTGCCGGCGAGTTGCAGCACAGACTTGGCAGCTGGCCGTCGCAGTGCTTCATAGGTGTCGAGATAGCTTTCGTCCTTACGCCCGGAAGCCACTTCGGCCAAGATGCGGCCGAGCACGCAAGCATCCACGAGTCCAGTGTTCATACCCTGACCGCCTGCCGGGCTGTGCACGTGCGCGGCATCACCGATTAGCATGAGACGCCCTCGGCGATATTGATCGGCTACGCGGTGATGCAGACGGAAGCGGGAGCTCCACAGCACTCGCGATACGTTGCCTCCCCCGTGTGTCGGCCCCCTCGCGTCCAATAATGCCTGCATGTCTGCGATTCCCGGATTCTCGGGCGCGTTATCGAGCGTCGCTACGATGCGGTAGGCGCCACTGGGCAATGGCGCGACCACAACGAGGCCGGCAGGTGAGAAG
Organism: Gemmatimonadaceae bacterium; assembly: GCA_036555845.1. Taxonomy (GTDB): domain Bacteria; phylum Gemmatimonadota; class Gemmatimonadetes; order Gemmatimonadales; family Gemmatimonadaceae; genus DASYRX01. The sequence goes on from DATBKN010000407.1 coordinate 2,036, forward strand.
AACAACATCACTTCATCTCGGCCCGGACCCCAAGTCATTTCCACGTCGGCCAGGACAAATGATTCCTCGTACCTGGCACCTGCAAACCCGATCCCAGCGGTCTCCCGAACCAGACTGTGCATGCCGTCGGCGCCGACGACATATCGGGCGAGGATCGTGCGTCTGCCTTGGCTCGACAGCAATGTTGCCTGAACCCCGTTAGGCGTTTCAACCAACGACTCAACGGCACAGCCTCGCTGCAGCTCACCACCGGCATCGGCGAATCCTTCGGCGAGGATCTTCTCCGTTACATCCTGCGGCAGCATCAACAAGTAGGCATGCGCTGTGGGGAGCTTGTCGAATCGCAGTCGCGCCAAGACCCGATCGCGGTCACGGATCGTGAACTTGGAGAGCTTCAGGCCCTCGTGCGCCAGCCGCTCGGACACGCCGAGCTGCGCGAGCACTTCCAGTGTGTGGGCGTGCACGACGGCGGCGCGCGACGTGTTTTGGCCTGTCGCGAGCTTGTCGACGATTGTTGGAGTGACACCGGAACGCACGAGCGTGGCAGCCAAAGCGAGGCCCGTGGGTCCTGCGCCGACAATGAGGACGTCGGTATCCGGTTTGTCTGTGCTCGTGCTCATGGCTGTTGCACTGTACACTGCACGGACCGCGCAAACCGTGCAAGGAGCCCGGTCTGCCTAACGCATGTCGTTGCGACAAGCACTCCGTAACGGCAAACCCATGGGGACCTTTATGTCCGCATTGCGCTCAGGCCAAAGAAAAGAGCTGCAATCGAGACAACGACCGTTCCGGCAACGTACAGGGCAGCCCCCCTCACATCCCCTCGTTCCCACAAGAGCACAGCATCCAGCGAGAACGCGGAAAACGTCGTGTAGCCGCCCAGCACGCCCGTCGTGAGAGACAGGGCAACGGGCTGTGATCCGCCGCCGCTGCGGAAGGCGAACCAGCCCGCCAGCACACCCATCGCAAGGCTGCCAGTGACGTTGACCGCGACCGTGCTCCATGGGAATGAGCTGGCGCTCGTTAGGGCCAGGCGATTCACGAAGTGCCGCAGTGCGCCGCCAACGCCGGCGCCCATGAATACCAGCAGATAGCCTGTAGCCGTGTTCATCGAATGAATGTCCTCGTCGGGAACCAGGAAAAAAAAATCTCCTACCGGGCGCCATGTGGGCGCTGGCAGGAGTCATCAGCCTTGCGGCGGTTGTCGGGGAACTCCATCCCCATTCGTTTCAAAGTGTAAGGCGACGCTCGTCTGGTTGCAAGCCCCCGTTAGGGTTCCGCCACGGGACGCCTAACGAAGATCAGTGGCGACGAGCGCTCCGTTTCGCACTCGCGTCATGACGATCTTGCGGTCCTGGGGATCGCCGCGGCCGTCGAACCGTATGCGCCCCGTGACCCCGTCATAACCGCCGCGCTCGCCGGACGTCGCAAGGTGTTCGCGCACGCCGGCACGATTGCCATTCGCAGTGTATGCCGCGTCGGCCAGCATCATGGTGGCGTCGTACGCCAGCGCGGCATAAGCGTCGGGCTCATGGTTGAACTTGCGCCGAAACGCGTCCACGAACGCGCGAGTCTTGGAATTCGAGTCGCCAGCGTCGAACGGAACACCGATGTACGCTCCCTCTGCCGCGCTAGTATCGACTGCGACGCCAATCCATCCGTCGCCACCGAGGAACGTCGCAGCGAATCCCTGCCGCTGCGCCTCACGCAGAATGCCGCGGCCGGTCGCGTCGACTCCCGCGACGAAGACAATGTCTGGGTGCGCAACCTGCTCGTAGTACGCGATGTAAGCCGTGTAGTCCGACGCCGAGGTGCTGATCGGATCCATGCTCACGACTTCGCCACTGAATTGGTGGCGGAATGCGTCGGCCAAGCCGCGCCCGTAGCTGTCATTCTCGTACAGGACGGCTGCGCGCTTGCCGAGACGGCTCGCATAACGCGCCAGCGCAGCACCGCTGGACGAATCGCTTGAAATCGTGCGAAAGATCCAGCGCGAGATGCCGCTCAAATCCGGCGAGCTTGCCGATGGTGAAATCGCGGCGAGCTGCCCGTCATACAGGGGGGCCGCGAACAACATGGGCGTCGAGTTGAGGTGCCCAAGTACGCCGACCACGTTAGGGTTCGCGACGAACTGCGATGCGGCTCGAACCGCACCCGTTGCGGAGCCGCTGTCGTCGAGCAACAGCAGGGTGAGCCGACGCCCTCGCGCAGCGGGGTGCGACCTGGAGTGCTCGACCGCCAGCTCCAGCCCCCAGCGAGTCATTTCTGTGTTGCTGTCGGTCCACGCGCCGGCTGCCCCGAGCACAAGCTCGCGGTCCCCTCCACACCCTAGCGTCGCGGCGATCATGAGGAGTATGGCTCCTCTCGTCAACGGGCGACGGCTCATTGTAGCGCGCAGCACGACTTCCTTACGAGTCAGATGCGCCGCGGGTCACGAGCCGATGGATTTCCGGCCCACGGCGCAACTAGCGCGGCGCCAGCGACAGTCGTAACCTCGCGTCATGCCGACTGCTCAGCCTCCCAAGACAGTAGACGAGTTCCTCGCGGCGTTGCCGGACAAGTTCCGATTGGCCCTGGAAAAGCTGCGCAAGACGATCAAAGCCGCGGCGCCTAACGCAGATGAGACGATCAGCTACCGGATTCCATTCTACAAGCAGAACGGGATGCTCGTCGGCTTCAGCGCGGCCAAGGCGCACTGCACATTTCACATCATCAGCGCGGCGATACTGCGCGACAACGCGAAAGCGCTCGCTGAGTTTACCACCGGCAAGGGGAGCATCCAGTTCACCCCCGAAAAACCGATCCCGGCAGCGCTCGTGACGAAGATCGTCAAAGCACGCGTGAGCGAGAACGAGCAGCGCGCGAAGAAAAGAACCAGATCGCGTTAGGCGATCGTGATCGCGATCAGGTCCCCTGCGCGGCCTTCAGCGCCTCAGGCGGGCCGATCTTCTGAAGCAGGCTCTGAAAACGCGGCGTTGACCGCAACACGTCGAGCGCGGGCTCTCGTCCTATCAACATCATCCAGCCAACGCGCTCATCGTATGCGCGCTCCAGATAGTCGAGCGCCGTGCTCTCTTCACCAAGGTGTGCGTACGCCATCGCCAGTCCCATCGGCCAGATGAACTCACCCTTCGCCTCGCGCGCTTTCATTTCGCTGAGAATCTCGTTCGCCTCGGCATATTCCCCCGCGACTGCAAGCGCGTAGGCGAGACTCACGAGGTACAGCGTGGCGCCTGGCGCGAGTGTGACCGCGTCGCGGAACGCCGCGACCGCCTCTTCTTCATGGCCGCTCTGCGCGCATACGAGACCATGCGAGAATGCACCGTAGGCAGACGTCGGTTCCAGGTGACGCAGGCTGCGACTGTCGACGACAGCCTGCTCCGTCCTTCCCGCGAGATAGAGAATCCAGGTCGCGTTGCCGCGAACAACCATCGCGCTCGGATCGAGCTGGCAGGCGAGATCGGCTTGATCAACTGACTCGTCAAAGCGGCCGACTGCCGAGAGGTACATCGCGTTGTAGAGGCGAATCAGCGAGGAGGACGGATTCAGTTCCACGGCGCGCTCGAGCGCGGCCGCGGCCTCATTCCATTTGTACTCATAGAACATCCGGTACAGCGCAACGACTACCAGTGCGCCCGCGCTGTTTGGATCGAGCTCGAGCGCTTTGCTCGCGAGCTTGAAGCCTTCCGGGAGCATGTCGTGTGGCCGGATACCCCAGTAACCAAGTCCCAGGTAAAACTGGGCCTCGGCGAGAGAAGAATACGCACGCGCGAAATTGGGATCGCGGGCGATCGCCTTGCGCATGTAATCCGACGCGATGGAGAAGTCCTCCGGCGTGACTTTTTTGTAGTGATGGCGGCCGAGCAGGAAGAAATTGTACGCCTCCATGTCGTCTGTCGGTTTTTTCGCGAGTCGTGATCGATCGGTGGGACTGAGCTGCGCGTGGAGCTTCTCGGCGATCTTTTCGGCGACTTCCAGTTGTATCGCGAAGATGTCGCTCAGGTCGCGGTCGTACGTCTCGGCCCAGAGGTGATCGTCGGTTTGTGCGTCGATGAGCTGGGCGACGATGCGGACCTTGTTAGCGGCGCGCCTAACGCTACCATCGAGAATGTGCGAGACGCCCAGCTCGCGCCCGATCTCGCGCAGGCTTTGCGAGTGTTTCTTGAAGCGCAGCGTCGACGTGCGCGACATGACTCTGAGGCCGCGGATCTTGGAGAGCTGCGTGATGATGTCTTCGGTCATGCCGTCCGAGAAATATTCGTTCTCCGGGTCGGCGCTCATGTTGTCGAACGGCAGCACTGCGACGAAACGCTGCGGCTTGGCACCGCGCGCGTTGCCGACGACGACAGGCGCGTCGACGGGTCCGGAGATGTGGACGGCGCGCGGCCGTTCCAGCGCTGCGGCGAAGTCGGCGGCCGTGGCGAAGCGCTGCGCCGGATCCTTGGCGAGCGCCTTCATGAGGGCCTCGCCGAGAGACGGCGGTACCTCGTCTCTCACGGATCGCACGTTAGGCACCGGCTCCGTGGCGTGCCGGATCATGATCGCGTGCGCGCTCATCCCTGTGTACGGCGGTCTCCCGGCGAGCATCTCGTACGTCACGCATCCCAGCGAATACACGTCGCTGCGGCCGTCCAGCTCACCCTCGCCGCTGATCTGCTCGGGGCTCATGTAGGCCGGCGTTCCGATCGCGACGCCGAACGTCGTCAGAGCCGCGCTGGATGCCGCCGCCTTGATCGCTCGCGCGATCCCGAAATCGGTCACAAGCGCGTGACCGTCGTGCGCGAGGATGTTGTCCGGCTTCATGTCGCGATGCACGATGCCACGACGGTGCGCGTAGTCCAGCGCGCGAGCCACTTCCGTGGAGAGGCCAACGGCCTCTTCCACGGGCAATCGCCAGTCGCTCACGAGCCGAGCGCGCAGCGACTCGCCTTCGACGAATGGCATCGTGTAATACAGAATGCCGCGGGTCTCTCCCGCGCTCAGCAGCGGAACGATGTGGGGATGCAGCAGTGACGCGGCCAGCTGAATCTCACGCCGAAAGCGCTCGATGCTGCAGCCAACGCTCATTTCCGGCGGAAGGACCTTGAGCACGACTCGGCGGCCTAACGCGGATTCCTGCGCCACGAAGACGCGGCTCATGCCACCACCACCGAGCTCGCGCTCGATCTCGTACACGCCCGCGAGCGCTTCCTGCAGCTGCTCGCGCAGCTCGTCAGCCGGTGCGCGCCCTGTTGTCAAAATGCGAATCCGCTCTTGAGATAGAAACCCGTGCGTTCGCGGCTGCGCGCGATGCTGAGACTCACCGTGTGTGTTCGCGTGATCGGCGCAAGCCAGAGTCCCCCGCCAATGCCGTTATGCAGTTCGTCCGAGCTTTCGCCATCGACAATCACTTTTCCGACGTCAGCAAACCCCAGGATACCGATGTCGGCCGGTACCAGAATGCCGAGCTTGCCGAGGCGCACGCGCAACTCGCTGCTGCCGTAGATCGCGGAGCGCCCGGCGAATCGCTGTTCGTCCCATCCGCGCAGCGTGCTGCTGCCGCCGAGAAACGCCGCGTGATGGAAAGGAAACGTCCCCCAGACATGCTGTCCGCCCGCGCGCAACGCGAGTGTCGGCGCGAAGTATCCCCGGGCACTGAGATAAGTTGACGCCTCGACCTGCCCCTCTCCAAACGTGCGCTCCACGTCCCAGACCGCGGGATACAGCGCGCCTCGCGCTGTGAGGCGCACGCCCTTCGTGGGGGCGTTCGCCAAGTCGGTGTAGTCCATGGATAGGCCGAGACGAGCACCGACCTCGCCGAAACTGCCGATCCCGTACGGCCGCTGCGCGGCAACGAGCGTGTGCGTACCGGCGCCGTCGCGCGTCTCCGTGAATTGCGCCACGCCACCTAACGACCACGTCACGCGCTCCCCCGACGGGATCACCCAGGCGGGCTGCACGCGAAACAGGTTTTGGAAGACGCGATAGTAATCGGTGCCGCTGTCGGACGGCGTTTCGTTGCCGAACCCGTGAAAGCGAATGAGCTCGAGGCCCGATCCCATCAACTCAAGATCGAGATACTTCTGCGAGTTCATCGGCCGGAAAATTCCGTCATACGTTAGGCGCGGCCGCCGCTCGCCGATCGACGCGTCGAACCGGACCAGCGAGCGCGATGAATACGGGTTCCGGCGAAAACCGTAGCGATAGTGTGTGAGGCTCACGCTGGCGAGTACACCGACGGTCGGTGAATACGTGGCGGCGCGCTGCACGAACGTCCACGTCCCCCAGTCGCGCAGCGTGTGCTGAACCAGATCAGTGCCCGGCGGACGGTACGCCGAGCGGTCGATCTTGGTGTTTCCCTGACTGACGACGCGATCAGTGCCCGTGGAGTCGTACAGTCGCAGGTCTGCATCGCCGCCGGGAATCGAATCGATGATTGTTTCGTCGCCGTCACCACCGACGATCCGCAGCTTGATGTCGCTGCTCCGCGCACCGCGCACGATCGCGCGATCGTTCCCGCCGTTCAGGAAGAGTCGGACCTCACGCGTATCCGCCGGATCGAAGCGGCGCTGTTTGTAGGGATTTGCCTCGCCGGATCCTAACGAGCGCGCGTCCAGGTACGCGACATGCACCGAACCATCCGGTGCGCGGGTGATCGTCGCGACGTCGGCATCGTCGGTGGCGCGGAAGTCGACCTCGCTCGCGAGGGCTTTGTAGAAACTGCGAGCCGCGTCGGGCAGCGCCTGCCGCCGGCTGATCAAGTCTTCGCGCAAGCGGGCGCCGTCCAGGCGGACGTAGGCGGCCGGCATGGCCATGATCGCGCTGTCGATCGCGGCATCGGTGAGCTGTGCCTGCAGCGCTGTGGTCACCGAATCCCAGGCGGTCCACTCCAGCTCCGACAGCAGCAGACGATCGATCTCGCGCGCATTCCAGTTGAGCCACACCATGTCCGGATACGTCTTCGAAAATGTGACGAGCTGTGGCACCGCGCCGCGGACGATCCACGGCCCGAGTCCCTCGAAGCGCGCAAAGGGCATGTCCCTGTCGCGTGGAATCGGCTCCCAAGGCGCGTTAGGCACGATGGAGAACCGTCCCCAACGCCACTGGTCCCGGTGCCTGTCGCGGTCTCCCACCCAGATATCGAACATGCGGGCGGCGAGAAAGGCGCGCGCATCGACAACCTCCTTGTGATCGCTGCGCAGACGCTCGAAGAGACGCTCGGAGCTGATCACGTTTGTCGCGCCGGGTGACACCGGCGTCTCGTCGAAATCGTTGTCTGGCCGTTCTTCGAACGTACCCACAATCCCGGCAAAATCGGCGCGGTACTCGCCCAGCGCTGGATCGTTAGGCATCACGACCAGGCGCGGCCGCGGATGATGCAACCCGGTCGCGTCGAGCAACCCGCTGACCACGAGCGGCGCGGCAGGGTGGTAACCCGCCACCTGATCCTGCGCGATGTCGCGCACCAGGGTTTCCTTGAGCTCCGGCGGCAGGCCGCGAGTGAAATCTTTCTCCAAAGGACGGAAGACGTATTCGCGCCCATCGGCGCCGGTGAAGCGCAGCGAAACAGTCTGCGCGCTCCCGCCGCGCTGCGTCGGACGCAGGCCGCCCGCGACTGCGCGAAGATCGAGCACCTCGACCTGAATCGGCGCGGTCCACAGCGCCCTGTAGTCGGCGCCGAGGATGAGCTCGTGCAACCAGCCAGCGTGATACTTGGCTCCCGCGACAACGGTGGCAGTGGCCGACCGTCCCGCCGAATCCTGGCGCGACGACTGCGCCGCCACTGTCGCCGTGAACGCTGTGAGCGACAACACAGCACCGCGGCACAGCGCGCGACGCAGAACGCGACCTAACGAGTGCATATCTAACGCGCCTTGGGATAGCATGTGATCGACGCGCGTCCGTTCGCGCCTTCGTCGCCGATGACCAGCACGGAATCCCCCAGCAGCGTGAGACCCTCGGGCTGCGGATGCAGCTGCCGGCGCAAAGGGCGTGCGGCGACGAACGATCCCGTCGCCGTCACCTCGACAAGCGCCCGCTCGGGCCCGGCCACGAGCAGATAGTGCCCCGAGCGCGCGTCGCGCTCGATCGCCGACGTATGGAATGTCTTGCCGCCCAGGCTCTTGACGATGCTGCCCAGTGAAATCGTCAGGCTCGGCGGATCGGCCACGGCGCTGCGATCCAGCGACCAGCGCAGGATGCTGATCTCGCCACGCAGCTCGCGCCGCATTGGCTGCTTGCAGCCAAGAAGAAGCGTGCGATCGCCTGGCTCATAGGTGAGGCCTTCGATCTCGCATATCCTGCCGAACCCTGTGTCGCGCACCGTGAAGGGCACAGCTGCTCCGTCCGTGCCCTCACGAAACTCGTACAGCTGGCCGCGGCTGGTCACGAGGAAGAAGCGATCGCCGGCGATGGCGATGCCCTCGAAGTCGCCGAGCACGGGACGCGCGCCTAACGAAAACGATTTGACGGCCTTGGCGGCGCATGCATCGATCTGCACCACCAGGGCACGCTCATCGCCATGCGCGAAGACGCGTCCATCCGGCGTCGCGGCAAGGCCGGAGATCTCTTGCAACGCGCGGGGGAGCTTGTTGTGTGTGGCAGACTTCTCGCGAAAGTCGAACTTGTCGATCAGCGAGGCGCCCTGCGTCCCCTGCGCAGACTGGAATGCGCTGGCGCCCACCAGCGAGAGCACGGCGAGGAGCCGCCGAGGCGCGTGACTCGCGCTCATACAGGCACCTCGCTCTGCGATACTGCCGCGGCGAAGCGCGCCTGCGCGCTGACGCCGTTTCCCGTCGTGAGGGTCGTACGCGAATACGTGCCGTCGCCGTTGAGCTGCCACGCTGTCGGATCGCTCAGCTCGGCGTCGAGTATGGCATCCAGGCGGGCTCGGTCCTCCGCAGCACGGATCGGAACGAGAACTTCGACGCGACGCCGCAGATTGCGTGGACGCATGTCCGCTGAGCCGATGAAGTATTCAGGATCGCCGGCGTTGTCGAACGCGAAGATGCGCGCGTGCTCCAGGAAGCGCCCGAGCAGACTCACGACGCGAATCCGCTCCGACACGCCCGTTAGGCCAGGCGCCAGCGTGCAGATGCCGCGCACCACGAGCTCGATCGTCACACCGGCAGACGCCGCACGGTACAGCGTCTGCACGACATCACGATCAGACAGCCCGTTGACCTTGAGCCGGATGCGAGCGGGGCGGCCGGCACGAGCATGCTCGGCTTCACGCTCGATGCGCTTCAAGAGACCCGGCAACAGCTCGTTAGGTGCGACGAGGCAGCTCTGATATCGGACGTCGGCCGGGACCGAGCTTCCGGTGAGCGTGTTGAACAGGTCGCTGACGTCGTCGCAGATATCATCACGCGACGTGAGTACACCGAGGTCCGTGTAGACGCGCGCCGTGGCGGCGTTGTAGTTACCGGTTCCCACGTGCGCGTAGCGTCGCGGACCGTCTGCCTCGCGTCGCACCACGAGCGCGATCTTCGAATGATTCTTGAAGCCCGGAAGTCCGCTAACGACGTGCGCCCCTGCTGCCTCCAGCGTCTTCATCCACTGCACGTTGCGCTGCTCATCGAAACGCGCCTTGAGCTCGACGAAGACAGTCACGTCTT
>DATBKN010000408.1:0-17814 GCA_036555845.1 Gemmatimonadaceae bacterium
GCGTTATGCGCGGCAAAGCGAGACGACGCTGGCCGACTGGTACGCCGATACGCTGTCGGGAGTCATCGAGGTACGCCTCGCCTGGGGGATGCTGCAAGTGCTCGACCCCTCGTCGCGCAGCGTGCTCTACGGCGACGCCGATAGCGGCGAGATCGCCGGCGCGGTTACAGACGGCTTCCGCTTCGTCGTCGAAAGCTTCGATCCGCGTGACGCGACGCGCGGCGGCAAGCGTCTTCCACATGACGATTCCGCCATTCGCACGTGGACGTGGCGGCCGTGGGAAGAGCCGCATTGGTATGCCGAGGTGAAGCCGGTCTTCGCCACGATGCAGGAGGTCTTCGCGGCGTTAGGTGAAACCCCGGCGCCGGCACCCGTATCAAACAGCCAGTCGCGTTATCGCAGCGGGACGCGTCCGCCCAGGCTCAACGAGCCAAAGCGGTAACTGCTCGTCGATAGCGTCGCGGTCGTCGCGACGTTGGCAAGGGCGCCCGTTAGCGTCCACTCGAGTCCTGGCGACCAGGTGTAGCCAACGCTCCCCGTTAGGCGCTGCGAGGGCTGCGTCGTGCGAGCGCCGCGATAATCCACGCGCTGCACGCCAAACCCGGCGTCGCCGGTAAATACCCAGCCAAGCTCGCGACCGTGCCGCGCGCGTGCCGTCAGCTCCAGATGTTCGTATCGTCGCGGCGAGAAGTAACCGTCGCGAGCCTCCTTGGCATGCTGCACGCTGCGCGCGACGATTCCGAACGAGCGACCATGCGCGAGTGCCCAGCGCATCCCGAACACGCCGACGAAACGAGCGTTGCTCGTTGTGTCGGTGCTCACACGACCACTACCGAGCGATGCGCTCACACTCAGGTGGTCGCTGATCTGGGACTCCCAGTCGGCTTCGGTCGTCGTCGTGCGAACGCCGTTTGCGATGAGCGCGACTGTTTCGTCGAGCATCGCTCGGCCGACGCGCACCTCGGCGCTGCTGCGATCGCCAAAGCGCTTTGCCAGCGCGACGCCGCCTAACGGGCTCGATCGTGCCGCGCCGCGGGCGCTGACGCCTGGCTGTTGATTGGCCCCGAGCTCGGCGCGAGCGGTCCAGTCGTCAGAGCCAATCGGGAGGCGGATTGCAGCGCTGCCGCGCGCGGTACGAGACGTACGATCGAACGAACCGTCCGTCGCGCGCAGTTCGACGGCGTCGAACCTGAGAGCGACTCGGCGCCAGGGCTGCGCGGCGCCATTGACGACATAGAATTGCGCGCGATTGCCGTCGCTGTCCCCTGTGCTCAGCACGCGCGCATGTAACATGGGTGCAAGCTCGGCGTCGAGCCAGCGACGCTGTGATTGCGCGTCGCGGTGTCTCGGATCGGCAATGAGTGCGCGTTCCAGCGCATCGCGCGCGTCGAAGGGACGTCCGCGCCAGCGAAGCACCTGCGCGAGACCCGTCCATACCTCGGGATCGTTAGGTGACGTTCCACTCAACTCGCGCCACAGCCGCTCGCTGCCGACAAGGTCTCCCTGCCACGCCTTCACGAGCGCCAATCCTTTGCGCGCTTCGACGTCACGATCGACCGCATAGAGCGAGTCGTACATCCGAGCGGCGTCGTGCAGGTGGCTGCCGCCCCACCAGGCCAGCGTGCGCGCCAGGGCCATGGCTGCCTGGCGATCTCCGGCACGGTGCCGCAGCCATGCGCGATACGTCTCGACGCTCTCGGCGTAACGCCCGCTCCAGGCAAGCACCTGCCCTGCGCCCAGTGCCGCATCACGATAATCCGGCTCGGCGGCGAGCACTGATCGGTACAACGCCACGGCGTCATCGCTGCGTCCAGCCCAACTGTATGTCCGCGCCAGGCCGATGACGCCTTCTTTATCGTTAGGCTCGAGCCGATTGTACGCCTTGTGCAGCGTAATTGCCTCGCTGTACTCACCCTCTTCGGCGAGTAAGACCGCGAGGCGATAGATCGCGCGCGAGGACCGAGAAGAATCGAGCCGCACGACGTCCCGGTAGGCCGCGATAGCCTGGCTTCGCGCACCAGCCGCGTAAGCAGAATCGCCACTCTGTAGAGCGGCGGCGATTGACCGCGGAGATTGCGCGTACGCTGAGCTGCCAGCCGCGATGCAGAGAAGCACGGCCGGCGCGAGAGCGAGTTGGCAAACGCACGTTCGGGAGGTCGCCATCTGTCTCTAGGACGCCCCGCTCTGCCCCCCAGAAACAGCCTAAGTGACGGCTGGCGCCCTCCATCTCCGCACTCCGGCGACGACGCCAGCTGCGCTGGCCGCAAGGATGGCAGGCAGCGCGAGTGTCAGCACGAGCGGAACGGGGGCGGGCACGCCGAGCGACGTGGCAACGTCGCGTCCCAGGACCACTACGCTCGACCCGAAGAGGCTTTGCAGAAGCAGTAAAACCCCCCACGCAAGCGCTGCGGCAATGGCAACCTTCGTCGCGGTCGGCCTCCGGTCCCATAGCGCGACGAGTGCCGCGACGACTGGGACCGCCCACCAGCCGAGGAAGCGGGTGGCAAGCGCCATGATCGCGGCGATGATGAGGATGTTTCGCAGCGTACGCATGTCAGTTCGATCCAGGCCGCAGCCGCAGGAGGAATCGCGGACTTGTTAGATCCGCTGCGACGGCTGGAACGCGTAACGAATCCAGCTCGCCGTTACTCCACTTGGTGAGGCGGTCCCGGTAGCGCTGGCTGGCGGGGTTTCCGCTCTGCCCTCCCGGGTAGATGCCCCAGGCGCGCACGTTAGGCCCCAGCTCGACGACCATGCGCCAGCTCGAGCCGTAGCCGGTTCCGGCCGATGGATTGAGCGTGCCATACGCTCCCTGCACACCAATATCCAGCGCGCTGAACCCGCGCAGCCGCAAGAGGTGATCGATGCGCGCCGGTCGCACCCGCTCCCAGCGCCAGGCGTCACCAGCCGGCGGCCCGAAGCGGGCGACGAGCGAGTCGTACGCCGTCGTCAACGCTCGCGATAGAATCGCGTCGCGGTCTTCCTGCACATCGCTGGTGCCTCTGTCATCCCACCAGGCATTGTGCGGCTGCCTGACGAGAGCGAGCGTCACGTCGCCGCTTGGCGTCGCCACGCGTCCTCCCGTGGAGTCTTTCAGTTCGTCCCACAACAGCCTGGTGACGTTGCCTAACGCGGTCTCGAAGAGTATGGCCTGATGATTCTCCTTCGTGTAGCGCCTGTCCCAGCTCGCGAGCAGGCTTCGCGCCTCGCGTAATGATTTGGGCGCATTGACCGTGTCGCCCGCCGTCGCGTCGAGAAAAGCCTGCATCCAGAGGTCCGCACGGACGGATCCCGGATCCGTCTGAAATTGGCGCATCGCGTCCGGCGTCACAGCGCTGTCGGCGCGCAGCAGACGATTGATCTGCAGTGCGCGCCAGACTTCGTAATTATCGGCACTGCCCAGGTACGCTGGGGCCTGACGCTGATCGATTGGCTCCTGGTTCGCCGAAGCGAGATATCCTTGGGCGGGATCGAACGCCTGCGGGTACTGCTGCAGCGGCCAATCTCCCTGCCAGTCGCTCTGACTGTTGGATCCGTCTCGAATCGTTAGGCCGTCCCCGCGATTCGGCCGCAGCGGGAAGCGCCCCGTGGACCTGATCGCGATCGCGCCGCCGCGGTCGGCGGCGATCATGTTCTGCGCCGGCGAGGGCCAATAGCGCGCCATCGAATCCAGATACGCTCGCGCCGTCGTTGCCTTGGCTGCCTGCACGAAGCCGGTTGCGTCGAGCGGGTTCTCCAGAGCGATCCAGCGCATCGAGAGCCACAGCTTGCCGCGCTGGGCGAGTGGCCCACGATGCGTGTACAGCATCGTGTCGACTGCGATCGCCTTGCCGTGTTGGTCGCGTACGATCTCGACTTCACGCACGACGCTCTTCCACGATCCGTCGACGCGATACTGAGTGGGAAGCAGTGAGTCGTCGACGGTTTCCCGATAGAAATCGATGATATCGGCGCCTGTATTCGTGAACGACCACGCGACATCGTGATTGAACCCGAGGATGATCCCCGGCGCGCCTGGAATCGTCACGCCATATACGTCCAGCGCTCCAGGGACGACGATGTGCGCCTCGTACCAAATGCTCGGCAGATTGAGCTCGAGGTGCGGATCCCCGGCCAGGAGAGCATAACCATTACGCGCGCGACGGGGCGCAACCACCCAGTTGTTGCTGGCGAAGCGAGGCGCCGTTTCCCGAGCGCCGAGCCGCGGCGCTGCTGCTGCCAGCGTCCGTGCGAGAATGCTCGTGTCAGGCGCACCGGGCGGAGCAATGTCGGTTGTGTCGAACCACGGCGCCGACGAACCGTTAGGCTGAATCGGTTCTTGCACGCGTGAGTGAATCGAAAAAACCGACGCCGCCGCATCGGATCCGACTTTTGCTTGCGCGGCGTATCGTTCGAACTCGCCCGGCGTGTACGTGAGGATGTTGCTCATCCTCATGAACAGATGCAGCGAGTTCACAGGCTCCCAGCGCTCCGGACGCGCATTCAGAATGCGATACTCGATCGGCCAGGCGCTCTTGGGGATCGCGTCGAGGTACGCGTTGACTCCATCAGAGTAGGCCTCGAGGACGCGGCGGCTGAAGCCGTCCGCCGGCAGCGCGCGCCACTTGGCGAGGGCGGCACGGGGCATCCCCAACGCTCGCACCTCGCGATCCAGCGCACGCGCGACGGCACCAACCATCTCCGACAGACGACCGGAGGCGGCGCGCGTCTGAATGTCCAATTGGAAAAGACGATCCCGCGCTACGACATAGCCTAACGCGCGATACGCATCCAGCTCACTCTGCGCGAAGATGTGCGGCACTCCGCGATCGTCGTACCGTACCTCCACTTCATGGGCCAGCCCTGCCACGCTTGCGGTCGCGCGAACGGGAAGCTCGGCGTTGCCGGCGGCGGACCACACGCCGCTCCACGGGTCGAGTAGCGGTCCGAGCGGTGGCACCGGTCCGACGCCACAGCCGCTGGCGTAGACCGTAGCCGCCAGCGCGATCGCGCTGATTGTCAGCAACAGATTTCGTCGAGCAGCCATAAGTGGCGCAGAAGCTACGTGAGCGGCTTCACGGTCCGCGAGGGAAGACGAACCGCTGCGCCGGTTCGAACGCTCCGCGCGTATCGCTCGCCATCAGGATATCGAACGTCATCGAGTTTGCTTCGATCGTGACAGCCGTCGCTGAACATGGTCGGCCGCCGCGTGAGCGCGAGCTGATCGTCCCGCAAACCGACACGACAATGGTTCGGGTGCCGCCTTTGCCGTCGGGGAGCGTCACCGCCTCAACGCGCTCCTGATGGTCGTGGGCCGCAAAGATGGCATCACAACCGCTCCCGGCGAACGTCTCCAGCACTTTCCGGTGATTCGGGATGCCGAATCGTTGCGACAGCTCGCCGCGCACCGGATTGTGGTGCATTACGATTGCACGCAGATGCCCGGCGGGAATTCGACCAAGTAGACGCTTGCAGCGGTCGAGCTGGGCGTCCGTGACCATCCCAATTACCGCCAGGTCGCGGAGCCGAGTCGTGAGCGTGTATGGCGCAATGCCGTGCGAGCTGTTGAGGCCCACAAAGGTGGCGCCGTCCACGCTCAGTACCGGCTCCAGGTCGGGATCGAGCCAGCGGCGATACTTGCGCGTGATGCGTTCCGCGCCGAGGACGTGCAGGGGCGAGCGCCACCACGCGACGTCATGATTGCCGGGGACGGCGATCGTCTGTCCATACCGACGTGCGTACCTAACGAGCGCGGCGCCCGCCAGGAACTCGCCGATGCGCGCGCGCTGCGCGAAGTCGCCGCAAAACACCACGACGTCGTAGCGCTCGCGAGCAAGAAGCGCTTCGAGGGCAGCGACGAGATCAGGTCGCGACGGCTTCGCGAAGTGGAGATCGCCGACCTGCAGAACGCGCAGCGCGCGTCCTGGCTGAGTTCCGCTATCGCGCGGCGGCCGGGACGGCGCTGGACTCGAGCTTGCCAATGATGCGGTCGGTGAACTGCTGCGTCGTTGCTGTGCCACCGAGATCGCGCGTAAGATCCTTTCCTTCACGCAGCACAGCCTCGACGGCGCCGCGGACGCGGCTGGCGCTCGTTAGGTCGCCCACGTGTTCCAGCATGAGGCAGGCAGCCAGGATCAGCGCGCCGGGATTGGCGATGCCCTGCCCCGCGATGTCCGGCGCCGTCCCGTGCACGGCTTCGAAAATCGCGGCGTGTTCCCCGATGTTCGCGCCCGGCGCGAGACCCAGTCCACCTACGAGGCCCGACGCCAAGTCCGACAGAATGTCGCCGAACATGTTCGTCGTGACGAGCATGTCGAACTTCTCCGGGTACATCACGAGCTTCATCGCCATCGCATCGATGATCTGCTCATCGTACGCGATCCTGCCCTGATATTCCGTTGCGACCTGCTGGCCGATCTCGCGGAAGAGGCCCTGCGAGTACTTGAGAATGTTCGCCTTGTGCACAAGCGTTAGGCGCTTGCGGCCATGCTTTACTGCGTACTCGAAGGCGAAGCGGATCACGCGCTCCGAGCCCACACGAGTCACGAGCGCGACCGACTGCGCCGCGGCCTTTTCGTCCGTCCCGATCTTGATGTAGTGCTCGAGGCCAGCGTACAGCCCCTCGGTGTTCTCGCGGACCAGCACGATGTCGACGTTGTCGAAGCGGCCGCCCGGAATCATGTCCTTCGTCGGGCGCACGTTGGCGTAGAGATCGAATGCCTTACGCAGCGCGACATTGACCGAGCGATAGCCTCCGCCGGACGGAGTCTCCAGCGGTCCTTTGAGCGCGAGACGCGTGCGCTTGATGGATTCGAGCGTCGCGTCAGGCATTGGATCGTTGACTGCTTTGACCGCTGCCATGCCGGCGATCTGCCGATCCCAGTCGAAAGCCACGCCACCCGTCGCGGACACGGCGTCCAGCACGCGCAGGGTCGCGTCTGTGATGTCCGGACCAATCCCGTCACCGGGAATCAGCGTACAAGGGATGCCCATCGCACTCGCGGAGAGGTTCGCGTCGGATAAGCTAAGGTCATGAGGCGTCAGGGCTAACCCCTATCCCCTATCCCCTAACCCCTAGGCAGTCCGGTCTTAGATTGTCGCCGGCCTCTGGATGAGGGAATGATGCGTCGTTTAGTCCCAAATCTTATTTGGATCGCAGTCGGCACCGCTGGAGTCGGCTCGCTCAGCTACGTTGCCCTGTCACGCGGCGAGACGATAAACGCGGCGTGGCTCGTGACCGCGGCGGTCTGTTGCTACCTGGTCGCGTTCCGGTTCTACAGCCGCATCGTCGCAACCAAAGTCTTCGCGCTCGACGCCACCCGGCGCACGCCATCTGAGCGCCTGAATGACGGGCGCGATTACGTTCCAACGAATCGCTGGATCGTGTTCGGCCACCACTTCGCGGCCATCGCTGGCCCCGGCCCGCTTGTTGGCCCTACGCTCGCCGCCCAGTTCGGCTACCTGCCAGGCGCCTTGTGGATCATCATCGGCGTCGCGCTCGGCGGGGCTGTGCAGGACTTCGTCATCCTCGCGGCGTCTGTTCGGCGCAACGGCAAGACGCTCGGACAAATGGCGAAGGAGGAGATCGGAACGGCGGCTGGCTTCACGGCGCTCGTCGCCGTGCTCGGCATCATGATCGTGCTCATCGCGGTGCTCGCGCTTGTCGTTGTCAACGCGTTAGGCGAGAGCCCGTGGGGAATCGTGACAGTGGGTCTCACGATTCCGATCGCGTTGTTCATGGGCGCCTACATGCGCTGGATCCGCCCGCACAAGGTTCTCGAAGCGACGGCCATCGGCCTCGTTCTGCTTGTCGTCGCGCTCTATGCTGGTCGCTGGGCCGCCGAGCATCCGGTGTACGGGCCGATGTTCACGCTCCAGCGGACGACGCTTGCGTGGGCCATCATGATCTACGGGTTCGCGGCGTCCGTTCTTCCGGTCTGGTTGCTGCTCGCGCCGCGCGATTACCTCTCGGCGTTCGTGAAGATCGGCGTCGTTCTTTTGCTGGCGCTCGGCATTCTGATCTACCTGCCTCCCCTGCACATGCCGGCCGTGACGCGTTTCATCGACGGGTCAGGCCCGGTGTTCGCAGGCAAGGTATTCCCGTTCGCTTTCATAACGATCGCGTGCGGGGCAATCTCTGGCTTCCATGCGCTGATCTCGTCAGGCACCACGCCCAAGATCCTCCAGCGTGAGCCGGATGCGCGGTGGATCGGGTATGGGGCGATGTTGACCGAGTCGCTCGTCGCCACACTCGCGCTCGTCGCTGCATGCGCACTCACGCCGGGCGTGTACTTCGCCATCAATGCTCCCGCGGCGGCGTTAGGCTCGACCGTCGAAAGCGCCGCCGAAGCAATCCGCAACTGGGGCTTCACGCTCGACGCGGCGCAGTTTAACGAGCTGACGCGGATGATCGGCGAGCAGAAACTGCTCTCTCGCACGGGCGGAGCACCGAGTCTGGCAGTCGGCATGGCGACGATTTTCTCCAACGCCTTCAGTGGGTCCGGCGCACTCGCGCTGTGGTACCACTTTGCGATCATGTTCGAGGCGCTCTTTATCCTAACGACGCTCGATGCCGGTACACGCGTCGGCCGCTTCATGCTGCAGGATCTGCTCAAGCACGCGTGGGCGCCGCTCGGCCGTGTGTCCTGGTATCCGGGCGTCGTCGTGACGAGCGCGATTTTCGTCGGCATGTGGGGGTACTTCCTGTACTCGGGAGTGACCGACCCGTTAGGCGGCATCAATTCGCTATGGCCGCTGTTCGGAATAGCCAATCAGCTCCTCGCCTCTGTTGCTCTGTGCGTCGGTACGACGGTCATCATCAAGATGGGCAAGGCACGCTACGCGTGGATCACGATCCTGCCGCTTGTCTGGCTCGTCTCGGTCACGATGAGCGCGGGCTACATCAAGATTTTCTCGAGCGAGCCGCGACTTGGCTTCCTTGCGCATGCTCGTGCGTTCGCCGAAGCGTTGGCGGATGGACGCGTGCCGGCCGGTGTGGCCAGCGCGGAAGCGGCGCGCCGTCTCATCTTCAATGACCGCCTCGATGCATTCGTCGCTGGATTCTTCATGCTCAGTGTGATTGTGATCCTCGCGGCATCGGCGCGTGAATGGTGGTCCACGCTGAGCGGACGCAAGGCCGTCGTGTCGACGGAAGTCCCGTACGAACCGGCGCTTGCAATGGCGATGGAGCGCGCTGAATCGTTAGGCGTCGTCATGGCCTCTCAACGAGCGCCTCGGCGCTCTCGCTTCGCTCTGCGCGCCGTGTTTGGCGCGCTGGCGTCCGCAATGCGCGTAATAATCGGCGCGCCCGATTGGCGGCGTTACGCGGCCGCAGTGCGCGCGCTGCCGCGACGACTCGAGCCCGGCGGCAGCGATGTCCTCACTCCCGCGCAATTCGCCGCTGAACGACTCGACGCGCGCTACTCGAAGCCGGGGAATCGCTGCTGTTAGTATGCGCATGATCGTCGCTCTGCTGGCGTTGGCGGGTGCGGGCTACCTCGCCGCGGCCGCCTATGTGAAGATCAACGAAACGTCGCTTGTCTACCATCCGGGCGAGCGCGTCGTGCAGAGTCCCGATACGGCGTTAGGCATCGCGCCGCGCATCGTCAGGTTTGCCAGCGCGGACGGTACCAAGCTCGTTGGCTGGGTGATTTTCGCACCGGGCGCGGACTCGGCGAACGGTGCGTGGGTGCTCGATTGTCACGGCAATGCGGGCAACATCTCGTCGTATGGCCGGCCGCGCTGGGCCGCCTGGATGCGCCAGCAAGGAATGAATGTCTTTCAGTTCGACTACCGCGGCTTTGGTGAAAGCGCGGGCTCGCCGACCGAGAACGGCCTGTATAGCGACGCCGAGGCTGCGTACCACTACCTGACGGATTCTCTTGGCGTGCCTCCCGAGCGGCTGGTGATCTACGGTCATTCGCTGGGCAGCGGTGTGGCTACGTATCTCGCCAGCAAGGTTCGCGCGGCGGGTCTGATCGTGGAGGGCGCCTTCACCGCCGTCTCCGACCGCGGGCAGGAATTGTATCCGTGGCTCCCCGTTAGGCTGCTGTCGAGCAACGACTTCGATTCCATCGGGCGCATCCACGGGATCGTGGCGCCGAAGCTGTTCATCCACGCGACGGACGACGAGATCATTCCGTACGCGCACGGCCAGCGTTTGTACGCGGCCGCTGTCACGCCGAAGAGCTTCCTCACGGTTTCCGGCGGGCATGAGCACGCGTTCGAAGTCGATCGCGCCCGATACTACGCGGCCATCCGCGCCTTTGCCGATACGGTCACAGGACGCCTAGCTCTGCCTAACGCGAAGACGTACTGACGTCACGCCGCATTGGCTGACACCCGCTGCCGCGCGACAGCGGCGTGAGTGCGCACGAAGGCAGCGAGCCAGCGACAGCCGTCGCTGCCCTTACCCCTAGTTGACTTATGCCTGACTTGTGCGCATACCTATGTCACCTAGGGGAGATACCATGGCCGGCTCCGACCTTTTCACTGGCACGCTCGATCTGCTCATTCTGAAAGCCGTCAGCTGGGGACCACGCCACGGCTACGCCATCGGGCGCTGGATCCGAACCACAACGGCCGACGTCCTCATCGTGCAGGAAGGCGCGCTGTATCCCGCGCTGCACCGCCTCGAACGCAAAGGCTGGCTCAGCGAAGAGTGGGGCGAATCCGAGACCGGCCGCCAAGCGAAATACTACAAGCTCACGACGACTGGTCGCGCGCAGCTTCGCTCGGAACGGCGAAGGTGGCAGGTCTTCTGCGCCGCCGTCGATCGCGCCCTCGAAACAGCAAACGCCTCGTAGAGCCTCTTAGTCGGAGCGCGTATGACCGGGAAAAAATTCCGTCTCGCTGAATCCGTTCGCAACGCGAAACGAGAAGTGGACGAAGAGCTCGCCTTTCATATCGAGATGCGCACGCGCGAGCTGATCGCTGAAGGCGTTGCGCCTGACGAGGCCCGCCGGCGCGCCATCTCTCAATTCGGCGACATCGACACAATCAGCTCTCAGCTCAGGCGCGAACGAGCGTCGCGCAACGCCGAGCGGCAGCGACAGGATTGGCGGTCCGCTGCCAAGATGGACATCGTGTACAGCATCCGCTGGCTGCAGCGCAACCGTCTCTTCGCGCTGGCCGCGATCGCCACGTTAGGACTCGGCATCGGAGCCACGCTCGCGGTTGTCACAGTGGTCAACGGCGTCCTCGTTAGGCCCCTGCCCTATCACGAACCATCACGGCTTGGCATGATCTGGATCACGCAGCCGAGCAGCAGCGGCGGTCCGGACAGCGACTTGCCGCTCACGAGCGGCTTCTTCGTAGACCTGGCGCGCGATGCGCGATCGGTGAAGGCCGCTGCCTTTCGCTCCTGGCCTTATTCGCTCGCGCGCGACGGCGATGCGCAACCAGATCGGGTGACTGGCGCGCGAGTCGTCCCTGAATTCTTCGATGTCATTGGTGTTCGCCCCCTGGCCGGGCAGCCGTTCACGAAGCAGGACGCCGTGCCTGGCGGGCCTCACGTCGCTGTGATCAGCTACGACCTCTGGCAGCGACGCTTCGGCAGCGACTCGTCGATCATCGGTAAGCGCGTGCTCTTGAGCGGCGAAGCGCACACGATCAGCGCCATCATGCCTCCAGGCTTCGCGTTCCCGCGCGGCGCCGAGCTGCCGGCGCCATTCCAGTTCGGCCAGCGAACTGACGTGTGGACACCGCTCGTTTTCGACTCGAGCGACGTGCGCAATTACGCAACGATGAACCTCTCGGCGATCGCGCGTGTGCAGGACAACGTGTCGTTCGAATCGGCGCAGGCAGAGCTCGCCGGCATCATGAGCAACTTCCTACGCGAAAACGCACCTAACGTGAAGCTCAGCTATCGTGTGGTGTCGCTCATCGATCAGGCGGCCGCGAAGGTGCGTCGCTCACTGTTGATCCTTCTGGGCGCGGTCATTTTCGTGCTGCTGGTGGTCTGCGCGAACGTGGCCAGTCTGCTTGTCGCGCGGATCGCCGTGCGGCAGCGCGAGCTCGCGCTGCGCGCCACGTTAGGTGCCGGCCATGGCCGCATCGCACGCCAGCTCGTAACAGAGAACCTCGTCCTCGCCTTCGCCGGAACAGCGGTGGGCATCGTCATCGCCAACGCTGTGACGAGAATCATGCTCGCTATGGTGCCCGGCTCCATGCCGCGCGCCGATGACATAGGCCTCGACTGGCGCGTGGCGGGTTTCGCTGGTGCCGTGGCCATCGTCGCAGGCATCACGTTCGGATTGGCAGCGGCGTCGTCGGTACCATGGAATCAGCTGGCGGCGTCGTTGCATGCAGGGGGATTGCGGACGATCGGGAACATCCGCCAGCGCCTCGGGCGCCGACTCCTGGTCGTCTCGGAGGTCGCGCTCTCACTGATCCTCCTGATCGGAGCGACGCTGCTCATGCGCAGCTTCGTGCGGCTGCAGCAAGTGCGGCCGGGCTTCGATCCGAAGGGCGTACTCGTGGCCGATGTCTCGCTGCCTGTCGCGGGCCGATTCGATCCGGTAGCAGATGGCCCACGCTGGGCAGTGGCGCTCAACGCCCTCACGGCACGGCTGGCGCAGAGCTCCGGCGTCGTGGCCGCGGGCGCGGTCAGCGCCCTTCCGCTCTCCGGCGCGTTCGAGAGCGGAGGCCTAACGATCCCTGGTCGCCCTCCGGAACCACCGGGGACCGGACCGTCAGCGCAGTACGCCGTCGTGAGCGGCAATTACTTCGCTGCCGCAAGAATCAACTTAGTGGCCGGACGCGTATTCGACTCTAGTGACGACGTCGCGGGCGTTCGCACGATAGTAATCAATCGCGAGTGCGCTCGCCGATATTTCGGCGGAGAGCAGAACGCCGTTGGAAAGGAAGTGCGCCCCACGTTCGAGTTCGTACCGACCGTGCCGCCGCGCACAATCGTGGGAGTCGTTGAAAACGTGAAGCTCACGTCACTGGAAGACGATGCCAGACCGCAGGTGTACGTCCCGGAGTCGCAGTTCAATTACCCGGCGCTTACGCTTCTGGTACGAACGAAGGGCGACCCGCTCAGTGCGATCGAGACCGTGCGTACCGCCGTGCGCGAGGTTTCACCGCAATTCACTGTGCACGACATGCGCACGTTTAGTGCAGTGCTGTCGCACTCACTCGCGCGTCAGCGGTTCAGCCTGACGCTCATCGGTGCGTTCGCGGTTCTGGCGCTCACGCTCGCAGTCGTGGGGCTGTACGGCGTTCTCTCGCTGCTGGTCGGACAGCGTAGCCGGGAGATCGGCGTCAGGCTCGCGTTAGGCGCGACTCGCCGAGATGTGATGCGCCTGGTAGTCTGGGAAGGCGGCCGCATCGCCGGGATTGGTGTGGTGATCGGCGTCATCGGTGCGCTGGCAATGACGCGTCTGCTCGCGACGATGGTCTACGAGGTCGGTACGCGAGACATCGCGACTTTCGTCAGTGCGACGGCGATCGTCGTGATCGTGTCCCTGTTCGCGGCCGTGGTGCCCGCCCGACGCGCGTCGCGCCTGGATCCCAATACGGCCCTGGCATCCGATTAGCGGTCGCTAAGCCTAACGACTAAGGACTAACAGCTATTAGCGCGACCACTTGAGCCCGCGCGCCGCAGCGTCGCGGGCCAGTGCGTCGTACGTCGCCTTGAGCCGCGCGATCTCGTCCGTGTACGCGTGCAGATTCTCCGCTCCGCTGAATGCCGCTGTGGCGTGCGGGGACAGTGATTGCACGGCCGCAACCCATTGTTGCCACGACGGAAGTTGCGTGAGGCCGCCGCTATAGAGCTGCTGACCGAAACCGTCGATCAGGTAATAGGAGGTGCGATCGGTCGTATACGGGCCGCCTCGCTTCTCGCCGGCAACAACGACGAAAGGCGCAAGCATGTCAGCCGCAATCGGGACGACGGCGGCAACCCGCGGCTTTGGCCGTTCGCTCAGCGCGAGCCGCGCCGGCAGCCACTCCGCCAGTCCAACGACCCCGTACGCCGGGTCAGCTGGAAACCAGCTCCGCGATGACTCATCCCAGACCTCGAGCCACACGTGATCGTTGTGCTGCAGCCCGAAGACCGAGTACTGCTTGCCCCGTGAGACGACCATGTCCGCTGCAGTTTGCTGGCGCCGCGGAGTCGGTGCCGGCTGGACGTTGATCTCGCGTATCCAGCGCGAGCGCACACCGAGCGTGTCGAGCAACATGTGCAGGACCGACGCGAGTTCTGCGCAATTCCCGGCGCGGCGCGCGATGATCTCTTCCGGTGTGCGCCGTTGGTAGTCCGTGTATGACCATTTGAAGCCGTCGTTCACCCAGCGCACGAGGCGCTGCGTTTTGACGAAGGACGTACCCGTCTGCGCCACCGAGTCGGCCAGCACGCGGATGTTCGGCATTGCTGGTTGCTCACCTGCACCGCTCTGCGCCGCTGCGCTCGAATGCAGCGCGAACAGCGCACTCACGAACAGCACGCTTCTCATGGCCGGGCTCCGCTCTGCGTCAAAGTGTGCGACGCGAGTTTGGACATCCGCCGGACACCACACGTTTGAGTCAGAAACGAGCGACCTCGCCTACGTGGCTGCCAGTGCGGGCGTGCCTGGCCGCTTTCGCCCGCGCACCATGAGCAGGAGCAGGGCCGAGGCCGCCGCGGCCAGCGCCGCAGCCACGCCGAACGCCGTCGTCGGCCCGCGTTTGTCCCACAGCACTCCGAAGATCAAGGAGGCCGGAAAGGCCGCCAAACCTAACGTAAAGTTGAACCAGCCAAATGCGGTACCGCGCAGCCGCTCGGGCACGAGATCGGCAACGAATGCCTTCTCCACGCCTTCAGTCAATCCGAAGTACAATCCGTATCCGAGGAACAGCGCCCACGCGTGCCACGCGGTCGACGCCCGCGCAAAAGCGAGATACACGATCGCATAGACCGCCCATCCAGCCACGATGAGCGGACGCCGGCCGATGCGATCTGACAGCGCGCCTCCCGGCACATTGGCGATCGCCTTGACGACATGGTGCGCGCTCCACAACAATGGCACATGGGCCGCGGCGACGCCTAACGCTGAGGCCCGCAGCAGCAGGAAGGCATCGCTCGCATTACCCAGCGCAAAGAGAAACAGCACGGAGAGATACTTCCAGAAGTCGCTGCCCAGCGCGGCCGGCGCGCCCAGCCTAACGCCGTCGGCCTGTTTCTTGCGGCCGGCCTCTTCGCGCACGCCGACGATGAGCACCAGGAGGGACAGCGCCGCTGGTATCGCTGCGAGCAGGAATACTGTGCGCAGCGAGAACCCGAAGAGCTGCAGCAACACAAACGCGACCACGGGGCCGAGAACGCCCCCCACGTGATCGCCTGCTCGATGCAATCCGAAGGCAGCGCCGCGCTGCAGCGGATGCACGGCGTCGGCAATCAGCGCGTCTCGTGGCGACGTGCGGATCCCCTTCCCGATTCGGTCCGTGACTCGTAAGGCGCCGACGTGCCACGCGCTCTGCGCCAATCCAATCAGTGGCCGCACGATCGAGGCGAGTGCGTACCCGAACACAACGAGCGGCTTGCGCCTCGTCAGGCGATCCGACCAGACCCCGCTCCCGAGTTTGAGCAGCGCCGCCACGGATTCGGCCGCCCCTTCAATCGCGCCGAGCGCCGTGGCTGATGCCCCCAGAACACTCGAGAGGAAGAGTGGGAGCAACGGATAGATCATTTCGCTCGATGCGTCGGTCAGCAGGCTGACCGCAGCGAGCGCGAACACAGTGCGTGGAAGTCGGAACTTCCTCATGCGTGCGGCAAATGTATGCGACCTCACAGCATCGAGCACCCAACCTCGCTATCACTTGCATCTCGAGGCGCGAGGCCGCCTCTTCCGTCGATGCCAAGCGCCGCACGCACGACATATGACCGACTGGCCCCCGCCCGCGAGCGTCTCGCGCAGCGGGACGGCGAGCTGCTCGCGCTACAGATCGCGATCGCCGGCGTCCCGGCCCCGACCGGCGACGAGCGGGCGCGCGCGGCATTCGTGGCCGCGCGGCTCGCCGAAACCGTGCCTAACGTGGAGATCGACCCGGCGGGCAACGTCGTAGCGCGGCTGCGGGGCTCCAGAGCCGGAGCGCCGCCGGTGGTCGTGTGTGCGCACCTGGACACGGTCTTTCCCCACGGCACTGATCTCAGCGTCGTGCGCGACGGACCGCGCATCAGCGCGCCCGGCATCGGCGACAACGCCCGCGGCCTCACGGCGCTCGTGGCGCTGGCGGAAGAGTTGGCGGCCTCGGACGGCAGACCATCGCACACGATCCTCTTCGCCGCTACGACCGGCGAGGAAGGGATCGGCGACCTGCGCGGCGCGCGGCACCTGTTTGACACGTTAGGTGACGACATTCGGGCCGTCGTCGCACTCGACGGTCCAGGCGACTCGCGCATCGTGACTGAAGCGTTAGGTGTTCGCCGCCTGCGCGCGAGGATTCACGGCCCAGGCGGCCACAGCTGGGGCGCTTTTGGCGTGGCGAATCCGGTCCACGTTGCGGCCGCCATCACGGTGGAGTTGGCTGGACTCAAGCTGCCCCAGGAGCCGCGCATTACGGTCAGCGTGAACCGCATCGGCGGCGGATCCGCGATCAACTCGATTCCGGAAGACGCCTGGATGGAGATCGAGGTTCGCTCGGTGCGCGCCGCGGAACTGGAGCGCTGGGAGATGGCCGTCGAAGCGCGCATGCGGCACGCCGTGGATCGCGCGAATGCGGCGCGCCCGGCTGGTACGCCGCCACTCACCCTAACGAGTGAGCGGATCGGGGAGCGCCCGGCCGGCGCGATCGATCCGCATCACCCGCTCGTTGCAGCCGCGCGCGAAGCCACGCTGGCGATCGGCCGCACGCCGGAGCTGTCGGCCGCCTCCACAGATGCCAACGTCCCCATGAACCGCGGCGTGCCCGCGATCGCGATCGGCGCAGGTGGGCGCGGCGGCGATACACATACGCTGCGCGAGTGGTACGATCACACGGATTCCGCGTTAGGGCTCTGGCGCGCCCTGACGATCATCGCGGCCGCCGCTAGCGGCTAGCTCGAGCGATGCGCTCGGCGACGAGCTGCGCGTCGCGACGGATGTTGGAGAGGCCGCCGGTGCTGTCGTAGTTCTGACCGACGAAGTAGAGCTCCTCCTGGTCGGCGCTCGTCACACGATCCGTGCGTCTGGCGAAGCCCTTGCGGTCCGTTCTGACTGCATCGCCTAACGGCGCGAGCGCCGGCGCGAAGCCCGTGGCCAGCAGTACGACGTCGAAGTCCGCCTCTGTGCCATCGCTGAATCGCGCACCAGTTGCTGTGAGCTCGCTGAGGGCGGCGTGGCGCACCTCGATCAGCCCCTCGCGGATCGCCTCGACAAGATGGAATCCGATCAGCGGAATCGCGTCCAGCGCCGAATGGGTCGGTCGCGGCAGCACCGGTGGTCCGTGCTTCTTCTCCATGATTCGCTGCACCCGGCCGATGATGCGCTCGCGCGCCCCGCGCGGGAGCCAGCGCATGACGTAAGCGACGTACTGAATGGGAATCCCCGCCAGCATGAGCGGGACGACATTGGCGCCCGAACGCACGAGCAGCGTCACGTGCGCGCCGGCGCGCGCCAGCTCCGTGCCGATCTCACCGCCGGAGTTGCCGACGCCGACCACGAGGACGCGACGTCCGATGAACTCGTTAGGCCGGCGATACTCCACGCTGTGCATCACGCGCCGGCGAAAACGGCTCTGCCCCGCAACCGATGGCACCTTCGGGTTTGCGATGATCCCGGTGGACATCACGAGCTCGCTCGCCACGTGCGACTCGCCATCGGCGCTGGTTATGCGCCAGCCGGCTCCATCTCGCGTGACACTGGTCACGTCCTT